>WQTY01000310.1 GCA_009786045.1 Pseudomonadota bacterium
GCTGTTGTCATTTGCCTGGCTGGAGGCTGTATTTGGGACTTCATGTTGAACAACCCGTGCAGCTTCGGCTTCTGCGGCGGCTCTTGCGGTTTCGGCTTCTGCGGCGGCTCTTGCGGTTTCGGCTTCTGCGGCGGCTCTTGCGGTTTCAGCTTCTGCAGCGGCCTTTGCAGCTTCCAGCTCGGCGAGTTGCTGTTGTCTCAGGGCTTCCAGCTCGGCGAGTTGCTGTTGTCTCAGGGCTTCCAGCCTTTCTGCAGCTTTTTTGCCTTCTTCGATTTGGCGCTCCAATTCGAGCAGCATGTTATCGTTTTGGCTGGCGGCCTGGGGTTTGGTCTCGTTTCCAGCAGAGATTTCGCTGGTGTGAGCCGCCTGCGCAAGAGGGGTGTCATCATCTGAGACATGAAGTGCTTCCTGCGCATGGGCAGAGCGTTCATGTCCAGACATGACTTCGCATTTTGATACGGCCTCAAGGTGCGCAAACGTTGGTTTTTCGTCATCCCGGGTGTCGTCCGAATCCGCGTCGCTCTTGTCAGGGCTATCCTCCGTATCGGATATATCCGTTGCTTCGACGCACATTTCAACACTTGTCTGAGCATCATCCTGAGCGTCTGCAGTGGTCGTCCTGGTGGGCGAAGCCGGGCTGCCGACGACTTCGAGAATGGGCTCTGTGGTGATGGTACTTTGGAGCGGTTCGTCGGCGATGCCGGCGGTGTCCGCGATCTCGGACTGAGCGTCGGCGGCGTGTGCATCGCTGGCCGGGGGTGGACATCCTGGGGACAGGGCGGTCAGGCCAAAGATGGTGTCATGTGTTTGTGCCTGCGTTTTCTCTGGCAAAGCGCCCAGCTTTGCTCCGCAGTGACCGCAAAAACGTGAACTTCCAGGCAATTCATGACCACAAGCATGACAAACAATCATCGTCACATCCACTCCGATTCCGATTTAAGCAAAATACCCCGAACAAACGTTCCGCATCTAGATTAGACGAATCTCATGCGTGACGCATCCAAAAAAACCTTCAAAACTCAAACACTTCTCCGAGCCGAGCGATTCGAAACCCTGCTTCTCTTGCTGCGGTGAGCTTTTTCGGGCAGGTATCGTCCCCATAGTGCATCAGTACCATACGTTCACGAAAGTCCCGCGGCAGGGTAAGCAGTTCCTCGAATGAGGCATGAACAGAGTTGTCTGTTGCCGGCTCAAAGTCCACATCGTGGAAGATGATCTCTGCGCCGTTTTTAAAATAGTCCGCGATGGCTGTGCTGGAAAAAGTACAATCTGAGGTGAAGCAGACGCGTTTATCGAGCATGATGCCGTATGAGGGGCGGTTGGGGACATGTGTGACTTCGAAAATTTCTGCTTCGAGGCCGAAGATATTCTCAGATCCGCCCGGGTACATGACGTGTACGTCGGAAAAATCGGCGAGTGTCAGTGGGTGAAGCGCGCCTTCGACATAAACGCTCGATTCCAGTGCAGCGCGCAGGCAATTCTCCCAAATATCGTAGCCTTCAATGCCGGAGTGGGTGGTGAACAGACCACATGGGACCCAGAGCCCCACCCGACGCTGCTTAAAAAAGTAGTTTGTGCAAAAAACTTCCTCCAGGCCAAGGACATGATCGCCATGGAGGTGAGTAATGTAGACGCCGTCAACATCCAATACCGACATCCCCATGGCGTGGAGTGCGACAGGGCACAACAGTCCGCAGTCGAGGAGCCAACGTTTGTCGCCAACATGCACGAGGGCATTGGCATTGTAGTTTGTTGGGGGTTTTGAGCGGGCATTGCCCGTTCCCAGAAATTGAAGAGAAAACTTTGTTCTGCCCGTCATAAAACCGTCTTGCACAAGAGTTCAATGCCAAAGCAAACTTACAACGCACATGTTCACGAGAGACTACACAAGTCAGTTCGTAAAGCAAATGACATTTTTCTCGTGCCCTGAGTTGCCCGAGACGAGTTTAGTATGCAAACTTCGTGGCAACCAGCGTATTATTTGTGTGCCTGCGTTACAGCGGCACATGCGCCAAAAAAGCACGTCTTATTATTGTCAATTGCGTTTGATTTGGGTTAGACTCCGTGCCACGGCATTGCAGGCAGTTTTCGCCTGCTTTACTTGCATTGTAACTTGGAACGACGAATTCATGACGCACAAATCTGGCACGGGACGTTACGTATTAAGATTCATTTCAGGCAAGTATCAGGGCGGCGAGTTTGCTCTGGAGATGAACCAGGAACTTATCATCGGACGATCCAGCGAACTTGAGATGGTTCTCATTGAGGACATGGTGAGTCGCCATCACGCCAAAATCACCACCACGGATGCCGATATCTTCATCGAAGATCTTGGCAGCACGAATGGCACGTTCGTGAATGGCGAGAAAATCACAAGCTGTAAGCTTAAAGAGGGCGATCGTATTCTTATTGGCACCTCAATTGTCAAGCTTGTGTTCGAGGAATTCGATGCCAGTCATCCCCCTCCTCCTCCGATGGGGGCTTTCCTGGCTGGCGAGGCCCGCATTGAGGACGTTCGTGCCGTGCCATCGCTGAGTTCTGCCAATTCCAAGCGTATGGCGCATACCGGGCATACCAGTCATGGTGCGACGCAGTCGGGCGTTCTTTCTGGCGTCATCGATCAGGTGCCATTGCCTGATTTGCTCCAGCTCTTTGGCTCCAGCAAAAAAACAGGTTGTCTCTTCATTACCACGCCTGCGGGAACTGAAGGCAGGATATACCTGCGCGATGGCCGTATCTATGGTTCTGCCATCAACGGACATTTCGATGTGCCTGTCGATAAGAGTTTCTATCGCATGATGGCCTGGACAAGCGGCAACTTCCTGCTTGATACGTCGGCATCCTACGAGTTTAATGCACCCATCGACGAAACCGTCGAGTCCATGCTTATGGAGTCCATGCGCATCCTTGATGAGACGCATGCGCTTGGAAGCGATATCCCGCCGTTTGACACGATTTTCAGGATCAATCTCCCGCTGGAGCCGCTTTTGCGCGATCTCGCGCCCGATCAGCTTGATGTTTTTCAGCTCGCACTCAACGAGCCCTCCATGGAGTCGATCCTCAATCACAGCAAGTCAGATGACTTCGAAACTACCCGGGCCATCATCCACCTCCTGCGACACGGCTATTTGCACATCGCGTAAGGGTTATCCTGGCATCTGCGTTCGAACCCAAGCCGCCGTCGAAAGCGGCTATTTTTATTTTGGAGTTCTGTTATGTCGATTCAAAACGAAATTCAGGCGCAAGTTGTGGCTGCCATGAAGGCGGGTGCGAATCAGCGCCGCGATGCGCTTCGCCTCATTCTTAATGCCATCAAAGTCGAAGCCAAAGATCAGCGCCGCGATCTCAGCCTTGATGAGGAAAGGCAAGTGCTCAGTCGCGAGGCAAAGAAACGCCGCGAAGCCATCGAAGGCTATCAGATGGTAAACAACCTTGAGCGTGCCCAGAAAGAAAACGAAGAGCTGGCAATCATTCAGGAGTTCCTGCCTCAGGCATTGACTGCGGAAGAGGTAAAAGCGATCATCCAGAGTATTGTCGCCGAACTTCAGGTGACGTCGAAGAACGACTTCGGCAGGGTCATGAAAGCGCTTCTCTCTCAGACAAGTGACCGATTCCCTGGAAAGGATGCCAAATCGCTCGTTGACCAGGCATTTTTGCAGCTGTTTCCGTAGCGATTTTTTGTAGGGAATGCGTTCCCCCCCACAAAAAAAAGAGGCGCGGCGTATCGGCGTAGGGGCGGTTCGCGAACCGCCCCTACAGGTCGATAGCCGC
>WQTY01000311.1 GCA_009786045.1 Pseudomonadota bacterium
CGCGAACGCCCCCCTTGGCGAGCCCCCCGCGCGCTTTTGCCTCGTCGAGACGACATCCATGTCGTCGCTCCGAGGCGCCCCGACATCCTTGTCGGGGTCTCTGACAGCAGTGGATGCCTTTGGCGTTAAAGAGATTTTTGTCGATGGTTTTGAGTGACTCTTACCAAACCACCCCACCCTTCGGGCCCCCCTCCAATGGAGGGGAATTTAGGTAGTCTCCTGCTCAACAAATCATAGTTACGATCATAGTTCCAGTTTTGATCTGCAAACGGCATTACAGAGCTGTTGGCCACAAACGAAGCACTTTGCCACTTCACCCACAAGCAATGCGCGCACCCCTCCGTCGGCTTCGCCGCCACCTCCCCTGAAGGGGAGGCTCGCAGGGGGTGTGGGACCCCCTGGCAGCTTTCGCTGACGTCCCCCTAAAGGGGGAGCAGCTCCCCCACAAAAAAATCACAATCGGCATTTGTATCTGGTGCGGTGTTGGGTGAGTTTGCCGTAGTTGATGGCTTTTTGGGGGCAGCGGTGCAGGCAGCCGAGGCAAAGGGCGCATTCTTTGGCGGTCCAGTGCGGTTTGTTGCCGTCCATGGTGATGGCGCTATCGGGGCATAGCTGAGCGCACAAACCGCAGCCGGAACATGTGTCTGAGAGGCGAAAATGGCGCGTTTGGCGCATGATTTTGTAGACGGGCTGCATGAAAAATGAGTTTGCAGATGCGAAAACGCCCTTGAGTCGGTGACGCAATCCAGTTTGCCGTTCGGCAATGGCTTCGGCGGCCTGTTCTGTCATGAGCTGCATTTTGTATTCGATGTCATCGCGTGCCTCCCCCTCGGGTATGTTCACAAGGATGGCGTCGTTGTTGATGCATTGTACGGCAAACTCTGCACTTAGCGTCAGGCCTTGCCGCAGCAGGGCGCGCGCCAGTAAACGGCCGGCGTTTCCTGTCATGATGCCGCATGTCAGGACAGTATAGGCATAATACGTATTGGCGGTTTGAACGCGCAGTGATTTGATAAAGCGCTCGACGATCGTTGGTAGGCCTCCGAAATATACCGGAAAAACAAAACCCAGCCTCTCGTTGTCGCTCAGCGTATAGTCGAAGGCACCCTCTTTGAGGGCTTTGGCCATGTCGATGCACCTGTCGTCCAGTCGCTTTTTAATGATTCTGGCAACGTAGGCCGAATTTCCTGTGGATGAGAAGTAGAATATCATGTTGTCTCACGGGTTCTATTTTTTGTGGGGGAACGAGTTTCCTCAAGAACGTTTTCGGTTTAAGTCAACACAGTTAGACAGCGATTCTCTTGCCTGCATGGCGAGGTATGTTGCCACAGGCAAGAGCACTTTGCCATCTCATCCCACAAGCAATGCGTAGCATTGCAGGGGGTGTGGGGGAGCAATGCTCCCCCACGAAAAAAAACTGAAAATGCTCTACTCGCCGTCGCGGTAGCTTTTGCTGTAGTAATAGTAGCCGCCGTAGCCCCGCGAGTGTGCAGGCATGTCGTTGAGCACCACGCCCATGATGGGGGCTTGGATACCTTCGAGCAGTTCGCGTGTTCGCACGAGCATGGGGATGGGGGTTTTGTCGGCACGGGCGATGATGATGACGCCGTGCACGTAGCGCGCCATGATGAGGGCATCGGTGACGACGGTCACTGGTGGCGAGTCGATGATGATGCGGTCGTATTTTTTTTGAAGTATATCAATGAGGGCGGCGAATTCTTTTGTGTGGAAGAGTTCGGCGGGATTGGAAGGGATGGCGCCGCATGGCAGGAGATCGAGGCCTTTGACCTCGGTATGGTAGAGTGCTTCTTCGAGTTTTTGCTCCTGGCTGATGACGGCCGTGAGTCCGCCTTTTCCCTTGCTGCCGAGGGCTTTGTAGATGCGGGGCCGCCGCAAATCTGCTTCGATGAGGATGACCTTTTGCCCTGCCAGTGCGGAGGTGACAGCCAGGCTGATCGAGGTCATGGTTTTGCCTTCGAGGGGCTGAGCTGAGGTAATGAGGAGGACTTGGGAGCGGTCACGGGGGAGCAAAAACGACAGTGTCGTTCGGAGGGTTCGGACACATTCTGCGATGGGAGATTGCGGGTTTTCGATGATGAACCGGTAGGCGTTTCTGCCGGCAAACCGGTTTGAACGCGGATATTTTGGAACGGCGCCAAGGAAAGGCAGCAGTGCCCGCTGTTCGACATCCTGCTGAGTTCTGACGGAGATGTCGAGCAACTCTAATACCAGGACGAGGAGTGCGCCGGCAATAAATGCTGCCAGAAGGGTGATCGCGCCATTGATAAGGAGATTGGGACTGACGGGTGTCTTGGAGACGATGGCAGTGTCGAGCGTGCGGATATTGTTGATTTCGAGGAGGCGATTGAGGCTGACTTCGTTGAGCTTTTTTTGCGACTGCTCAAAGAGGCGCTCCTGTTCGGCTTTCTGACTTTCGAATTGCTCATAGAGCAGGCGCAGTTGATCGAGCTTAAGTGCTTCGCCCTGGAGTGCCTTGATTTCGTCGTTGAGTTCCTTGTTGAGCTTGACGAGTGCCTGATGCCGTGCGGTTTGACCCTGAACCTGACTCCTCATGTTGGCGAGAACATTGTTTTCGCATGATTTGATTTGCTCGCGAAGGGAAGTTACCTGGGGCGATTTGTCATGGTAGGTGATGAGTTGTTTTTGCAGGTCCTGCTGCAGAAGACGGCAGGTTGCCATGAGGTTTTCGAGGGCATTGGTTTCGAGCAGTGCCCCGAAGGCCTGGACATTTTTAACATCAACGGTGATGGCGCGTAACTCTGCCAGGATGTAGCCCGCATGCTGGCGCTGGGTTTCGATTTCGACGCGTTTGTTATGCAGGTAGTCCAGGCGCTGGTTGGTGATTTTTTGCTGTTCGATGGGGTTGGAGTAGAGGATTTGGTGATTCTCTTTGAAGGTGTTGAGATCATCGCGTGCCGCCTGGAGCTTTATCTCGTTGTCCTTGAATTGCTTATCGATGAATTCGAAGGTGTTGTTGAGTGATTCCAGCCGGTGTTCGGAGTTCTGCTCGGAGTAGGCGGTTGCAATGGCATTGGCAATGGTCGCGGCGAGCTCTGGGTTGGAGTGCCGGACGCGGATGTTGACCAGCCGTGTGCCGAGGACGGCTTCGATTCTTAATCCTGCGAGCAGAACCGCTATGGGATCGATGCTGTCCCGTCGTTTTTTCAGGATATCGGGATCTTTGATGTCATGGAGATTCAGGAATACGAGGTCGTCGGCAAGCCCGAGATCGTCAATGACACGCCCGGCCACATAGCGCGACTGCATGACCCTCAGCTGTGTATCGTAGTAGGTGTCCCGCAGGAACCATTGCTGTGACTCGCTTGATTCGAGAGGATTAATCGTAGGCGGTTCGGGATTGATGATGACGGCTGTAACGGCCTCGTAGATCTTGGGCTGGTGAAGGGTGTAGAGAACACCCAGGCAGGCGACGAGGGTAAAGGCGAGCAGGAATCCCCATCGGCGGTGCAGGACAATGGCGATATATTCCCGGATGGGAAATATGGCCTGCGCTGAAACTGGCTCGTGGGATTCGCGGGCTGGAGGTGTGGGCGTCGCAGAAGCGTTCATGCTAGAACACGCTCAGGGGGATGTAGACGAGATCCGCGGGGTGCATGCAGACATTGGCTGCTTTGCCCTCAAGGATGTTCTGGTAGGGTACGGTCACAGATTCGGACTGTTGGTGAGATTTGCGCACAATGACCACGGCTTTGGTCTGGGCCCGATTGGTGGGGCCGCCTGATTGGGCA
>WQTY01000312.1 GCA_009786045.1 Pseudomonadota bacterium
CCTCGCGGATGATATTTCGAATGGCAGGGGTGGCCAGCATAATCTCAAGCGCCAAAACGCGGCCCGAGCCAGAAGCACGGGGCAAAAGCTGCTGACAAATCACACCTTCCAGAACAAACGACAGCTGCGTCCTGACCTGTTCCTGCTGATTTGCCGGATACACGTCGATGATGCGATTGATCGTCTGAGCACAGCTGTTCGTGTGCAGGGTCGACAGCACCAGGTGGCCTGTTTCTGCCAGTACGAGTGCTGTCTCGACCGATTCCCTGTCCCGCAGCTCTCCCAGAAGGACGACATCCGGATCCTGTCGCAGGATATATCGGCTGGCCGTGCGATAGCTCTCTGTATCGGTTCCGACTTCGCGCTGATTGATGAGGGCCTGCCGGTTTTTATGCACATACTCGATCGGATCTTCGATGGTGATGATGTGCTTTCGAAACGTCGCATTGATGTGATCGATAAGTGACGCAAGTGTCGTCGACTTGCCGGAGCCCGTGGCACCGGTCACAAGCACCAGGCCACGCGGAAGCTCCGCAAGACCCCGGATGACTGGCGGCAAACCCAGCTCAGAAAATGATCTTATGCGAGCCGGAATCAAACGAAAAGCCCCTGACACGGACCCGCGCTGAAAAAAAATATTGCCGCGAAAACGCGCCAGTTCTCCCAGCCCAAATGAAAAATCGAGCTCACTCTCGGCTTCGAAACGGCGGCGCTGTTCCTCGGTGAGGATGCTCACGCACAGGGCACGCGTCTGTGCAGGGGTGAGCGGATCGGATTTCAGGGCCACGAGTACACCATCAATACGAAGCTGGGGAGGCGCCCCCTGAGACAAATGCAAATCACTTGCCCCTTCTTTGACCATCAGCGCCAAAAGCTGCTCCATCGTACTGCGAACTTGATCCATGCACCACCCTCAAGCAATCATGACCCGGCCAAGGCCACGCTGACCCATGCCACAAACGCTCCAACAGCGCTGCGCTTACGGCCGGTAATTCTACCGCAGTCGGCCTCCCAAGACAAAGAAAACGTGCACAGGTGCCTGTCCATTTCGCATGCAGACAGGCGGACGCAGCAGACGAACGCGCTGCGGCGCGCCCTGCATAGGGATAGGGACATTACCCTGTAGGGGCGGTTCGCGAACCGCCCCTACTAATGCATGCGGACAAACCGGGCCATGAAGAAACCATCGCATTTATCCTGACCGGGCAGAAGCTTGAGTGTCGGCGCCAGCCCCCGTTCTCCAAGGCATGCCAACCCAAGGCCAGAGAGTGCATAGTTCTCGTGGCGCTCCAGAAATGCTGAAACCTGATCTTCGCATTCTGCACGCGTGATTGTGCACACCGCATACAAAAGCAGCCCTCCGACGCGAAGATGCTTCGACACGCTGTCGAGCATCCCCTTCTGGAGTTCGGCGAGTACAGCTATATCGGCAGCATGCCGAAGAAGCTTGGCTTCGGGGTGACGGCGCAATACCCCAAGGCCGGTGCAGGGTGCGTCGAGCAAAATGGCATCAAAGGGTGCCATGGGCACGCTGCCCGGCAGCAGTAAATCCCTGACCTTCGTCAGATGAGACTGAGCGGAGAAGTGCCGGCGCTGGCTCGTCCCCAGCCGCTCAAGCTTATTGGCATAGAGATCCGTGCTCAGGAGGCGGTAGCTTCGCCCGTCGCCTGCACAGGCCATCCTGTCAAGCAGATGCAGCGATTTGCCGCCCTGACCGGCACAGGCATCCCAAACATGCACCTGGCGCCCGGGTTCTCCCCAGGTTTCGGGCTCACCCATCGCGAGCACCACCAGCTGGGCTGCCTCATCCTGAATCTGGACCAACCCCTCATCCATCGCTGTCTCAAGGGAAAGGTTTCGCTGGGCTGCCGCCGAACTCTCCGGCAACCAGGCCGACGGCGTCAGCAACATCCCTTCACGCGCCAACAATGCGGCCATGGATGTCTTCGAGAGATTGACGCGCACATTCATGGGAGGCGTTGACAGCGTACACTCGGCGATCATCTCTGCCTGCGCACCGAACTCTTCGTTCAGCAGGCGTGCGATATCGTCGTTGAGGCTGTACCGGAGGGCAAAATCCAGCTGTGCGTCTCCGCCTGGCTCAAGCACAATCCCCTTGTCCGAGTCCCGATGTGCCGCCATCTTTCGCAAAAGTGCATTACAATAACCGCTTGCCGTGCGGCTGCGCAGGCGCTTGACCACGTCGACACTTGACGAAACGATCGAATAGGTCGGCACGCGATCGAGGCAGAGCATCTGGTAGAGCGCACTGCGCAAAGTCATGCGCACAATCTTATCTGCGCGCTTTGCCATGTCTGGCTCATACTGAGCCCATATCGCATCAATGCGCCGAAGATTGGCTATCGTGCCATAATAAATGCGCGTCGCCAGAACCTTGTCCAAATCCCCCAGGCGCGACTGCCGCACCAGATGATCCCAGACAATATTCGAATACCCGCCATCCTCAAGGCGCAGCAAACCATGCACCACCAGTTCCCTGGGATCACGAACGGCACTTTTGCCGCCGTTGTCCTGCCCACGCCCGGCCGCCTGGCGCCGCCCTCTGGCTGCTTCCTGCCTCGCCCCTGTCCTCTTGCTGTCGTTTTTACCTGGCATATCGTCTCATTAAAGTTTTTTTGTTTACGTGGGGGAGGACTGTTCCCCCACACCCCCTGCAATGCTGCGCATTGCTTGTAGGAAGGGTAAGATGCAGACACATTGCATTTATCGCCAAACTCTATCCCCTCAAAAAACTGCAGGGCAGACCTGCGTGTCTGCACACGCCCACCAATCGCTATCGTATCGTGTGGCTCAAAAAGACACGATCTCACCTGTGAAGGGATCATAGACCTGACCAGAAGACAGACCGCACGAGATGTGATATAGCAAAAAAATGGCAATCGCAGCTGCAAGCCCGCCCACGATGCTATAGCCGATGTGACGATAGCGGCGAGCGCGGGCGGCAACACGCGCCTCATAATCGGTGTGTGAAGAATCGCTTGTCATTTTGGCACCTTCTCCGAAATAATCTCAAATATCCCTGTCGCGGGCCAGGCTCGTGCATAACGCAGTTATCCTTTGCATTCAAGCGAATTGCCATGTCATCTCGAATCCAACGTTACTCCGAACATATTGCCGCCGAACAGAAACGCTTCATCCTGACGCGCATGCGCCATGAACCATGGTACCGGCGAGCTTTTTATACGTGCCTGAGCTTTGCCCAGGTCATCTATGACGAGGTGATGGAGAACCGGCTCTTTGTGCGTGCCAGCGGTGCGGCCTATACCACCGTGCTGGCGCTGGTGCCGTTCCTCGTGGTGGGCGGCAGCTTCGTCGTGATGTTTAACAAGCAGGCGTCGCTGGCCGAGATCATCACCCACATCAACGACTGGGTCGTGCCCGTGGCAGGCGACACCCTCGCGACCATTCTGGCCGATAACCTTGCGCGCACGCTCGACATCGGTCTTGGCCCCGTGGGCGCCATCTTCCTGGTGGTGACGAGCGTGATGCTGTTTATTCATATCGAAGACACCCTCAACTTCATCTGGCACGTACGCAAGTCGCGCCCTCTGCACCTGCGCGTCCTGCTCTTTTATGCCGTCGTCACACTGGGGCCGCTGCTCGTGTCGTACTCAATATACCAGGCAGCGCAATTCTTCGACGATCTCGGCGGCGCATCTGTCTTATGGGGGCATACCCGTTCGCTGCTCATCGCCATGGCGCTCTTTTACACGATGTTCCAGTTCCTGCCC
>WQTY01000313.1 GCA_009786045.1 Pseudomonadota bacterium
CGTATCTGCCACCCGGCCAGATAGCCGCGCGGAGCCACGCGTATTGCCCGCCCATACAGGCCGGGCAATAGCGGGCGCTCAAATCGCATAAAACCTCCCTTGAAACTTGCGAAACCATGCCCTCGCGCGTTAGTATCCCCCGCGGTTACGCTCCCCCTGCCGGGGCACGTCGTCATTTTCACCATTCACGGAGACCATCATGAAGAAATTTCTCCTGTCCCTGACCCTCTTTGCCGTCCTCCTGTCTTGCTTTGCGGCCAGTGCCGATGCCAAAGACATGTCTCGCCGGTTCGGCATCGGCGTCGATTCTTCCATCAGCCGCTACGATGGCGATGGTCGGGGGCTTTCCATCGTCTACCATATCAACCGCTACTTTGGCCTCCAGGCCATCTTTGGCCTCAATGTCCTCACCGCAAAGATCGACGCCGAAGACAGTGGCAGAGGCGATCTCAATACCACCATCACCAACTGGAATGTCAGCGTGCGCGGCCTCATCCCCTTCGTCGTCACCTCCGATGTCAATCTCAACGCCTCCGTCGGCTTCACCGCCAATGGCCGGGCAAGCGACGGCTTCTCCAGCACCAATGAAGCTCACCTCATTTACAACGACGGCTACAACTTCTCCATCGACCTCGGCATCCGGCCAGAATGGTTCATCAACGATCACTTCTCCATCCACACCCAGGTTGGCATCGGCATCACCTTCCTGACCAAAAGTGGATCCGCCGTCGTACCAGGATTCACCAACAAAGATCCTACTGTAACACTCACAACAAAAGCCAGCGGCGCCTCCATGGACTTCTTCAAAAATGCCGATCTGCTCGGCATGGCCGGTTTCACCTTCTGGTTCTAAGACATCACACCAGGGGCAGCGCTCTGAGAGCATATTTAAATGGCTGTGTGCTCTCTGCCTCGGAATGCAAGCAATGCAGACTGTGTATCCTTTGCTTGCTAATGAGGGTATGCGGCCACAAACAATGCACTTTGCCACTCTTACCCACAAGCGATACAAAGTATCGCAGGGGGTGTGGGGGAGCTGGCTCCCCCACTAAAAAAAAAGAGAACTCCATGCGCCTTAAAATTGCTGCCCTTTTGGGGCTATGCCTGGCACTCGCGGCCTGCCGTTCCATGGGTGGCCCAAAGCTCGAAGACCTCACCAAAGACGTCGATGCCTACCATCGCGATCTGATCTTCGAACGCTACGATGTCGCCGCCAAACGTCTCGACCCGCTTCATCGCGCCAGTTATATTGAGAACATCAGGCAGCAGCGCCTGCGCTTTGCCGAAATCGACGTCATGAGCGTCGAACCATGCCAGCCACAGGCCAAAGACTGCATGCTCGTCAGCGTCCACGTTCAGTGGTACTCACACCACAGCCCTGTTCTGCAATCCAACATGCTCACCGAAAAATGGCAATACGACGAGGAGCAGAAAACCTGGCTCCTCATTGAGCAGACGCAGAAATGACATCACATCATTCCTTCATCCACAAGCGATGCAACACCTCCCTTAAAAGTTGGTAATCGCAGGGGGTGTGGGGGAACGCGTTCTCTCACGAAAAAAATGCTCTCAGGCCCCGGGAACAATGATCTGAAAATCTGCGGGCTGATGGAAGTCTGGTGTGGGTGTATGGATTGGGAATGCCACCAAATAGTGGGGCGTTTGCGCAAGAGAAGCGCACTTGTAAAGGTTCCCCAAAAGGGGCGCACTGGGAGGCAGGCCAAGCAGTGTTCTTGGAATGGACAGGGTCAGTGTCCAGCAAACGGCATCGGGCCCATGGCTCAGGATCCTGGCCTGACGATGGATGAGGGCGTAGTCCCCGACCAAAAAGGGACGGCGCTGGTGTCGATCTGGGCCGACTTGCGCCAGGCAGACACCTGCGGCGTTGCACTCAAAGTTGACATAGTCCCCAGTGGAAGATTGGAGAAAAACCTCGACGCAGCTGTCCTGCCAGCAAGCGTCGCCGTCGCGCTGGCATTGCAGGCGGAAACATGACAATGGCTCAGTGACATCGAAATCGAAGGTGAATCTGTCATACGTGGCGGTACATCGAACCACGGCGCGAGGGAGCGCCGGCGGATTGTGCCAGTGTGGCATGGGCTGGAGTGCGTAGAACGCAGAGCGTGTCAGCATGGATGAGTTCCCCCACAAAAACAGCACTGAACAGCCATGAGACTTGTGCTTAAAAGTGTCTTTCCCTATAGTATTTGCCCCCGATGCGTTGGCGTCATGCAAACCATCTGGTTTCGGAAAATACTGCTCTGCCAGGATAGATACCAAAGGCGGACTGGCATGTGTCAGGGTACGTCGCTTTCGGGTTTGTTTGTAGCAAATTGTGATGTGTACTCTGCTTTATGTGGGTTAAAGGATGCTGTACCGAAATCTCTGCATTGAGAATAGTGATGTCCTGAAGGATGTGCGCGTCTGTGAAGGTATTTTCTCGGAAATTGGCGAAAATTTACTGCCATCTGAAGGGGAAGAAGTGGTTGATTTGGGGGGATGTCTGATGTTGCCGCCCTTTATTGAGCCACACATTCATCTCGACTCAGCCCTGACAGCAGGAGAACCACGCTGGAATGCGTCGGGAACGCTCTTTGAGGGCATCGAAATATGGTCGGAGCGCAAGAAGCGGCTGGATAAGGCAGACGTGATGGCGCGGGCATCCGAAGCGATTCACCGGCTTGCGGTGCACGGCGTTCAGTTCGTGCGCACCCATGTCGACAGTACCGATCCTTCGCTGGTGGCCATGGAGGCCATTCTGGAACTTCGCGAAACATTGCGTGGCGTCGTCGATATCCAGGTGGTTGCCTTCCCACAGGATGGCATTATGAGCAGCCCCGGCAGCGCTCAGCTGCTGGAGCAGTGTCTGCGCATGGGCGCAGACGCCGTTGGCGCCATTCCGCACTACGAATTTACACGCGAATACAGCGTCGAATCGCTGAACCTGGTCATGAAGCTGGCCGAAAAGTACGGCGCACTGGTCGATGTGCATTGCGATGAGATCGACGACGAAGCCTCGCGCGGGCTCGAAACGCTGGCCTGCCGCGCACTCGAAAGCGGTCTGAAGTCGCGTGTGACAGCCAGCCACACGACGGCGATGCACAGCTACAACAATGCCTATGCGGCGAAGCTGTTTCGCCTTCTGCGCCTGTCGGAAATTAACTTCATTGCCAACCCGCTGATCAATACGCATTTGCAGGGGCGCCTCGACACGTATCCAAAACGCCGCGGTGTCACAAGGGTCAGAGAATTGCTTGCCAACGGCAACCATGTGGCCTTCGGACATGATGATATTTTTGACCCCTGGTACCCACTCGGCAACGGCCAGCCGATGGACGTCATTCACATGGGCATCCACGTCACCCAGAGCATGGGCTATGACGAAATCATGCAAAGCTACCGATTCTGCACCTGGGAAGCTGCGCATTGCCTAAATCTGAGCCCGACAGACTACGGCATCCGCGAGGGCAATGCCGCCAACTTTATTATCCTGAATGCAAAACACTGGTACGAAGCCCTGAATGTTCGAGCCGAGGTTTTGCTGTCGGTTCGCAATGGAAAAGTCATCGCACGGACATCGCCACGCCAGGCGGAGTGTCTGATTCCCTGGCTAAGCAAATAGAACGCAAAAGCAATTCCTTGTGGGGGCAACGCCCCCTGCGCCGCTATCGCACTCGCCTTATCACTGACGGCCTGTCGCGGCGTCGAAATGGTGCAGATTCCAGGAAGCAAGGA
>WQTY01000314.1 GCA_009786045.1 Pseudomonadota bacterium
CTGTGCGGGGCCTCAATCGCCGGCCCCGCAACGCCCCGCTTGGGGTGGATCCTGCTATTGAGGGCGACCGGGACGGTCGCCCCTACATGGTGGCAATGCTGGCGGGCGCTCAATGCACGCCCCTATTGCCGGGGGCACGGGCGACCGGGACTAGATAACGGTGCCGGGCAGGATGGTGGCCCCTTTGGGGATGACGGTGATGCCGTCCCGGATGAAATAATTTTCGGCATCAAGGTCGAGGCCTTCGGCTTGGCGGCGTATGATGACGCCGTCGCCGATGCGTGCGTTCTTGTCGATGATGCAATGCTCCATGGTGACGTTTCGCCCGATGCCAAGGGGGACATAGTTGGGGGCCTGGGTGTTGGGAGGGGCGGGGTTTTCTTCTTCGAAGTAGTCAGCGCCCATCATGACGACTTCCTTGAGGGTGGCACCTGGCCGGATGATGCTGCGCACGCCGATGACGGAGTCGGAAATGATGGTGCCGTGCAGATCTGTGCCTTCGACCACGAGGCTGTCGCGGATGGCAGAGCGGATAATGCGTGCCGGCGGGAGGGAGCGCATGTGTGTGAAGATGGGGTTTGCCGGGCAGTAGAGGGGGAAGGGCGGATTGACGCGGGTTGCCTGGATGTTGGCGTCATAGAAGGCNGAGATGGTTCCGATGTCGGCCCAGTGGCCATGGTGCAGGAAGGCGGAGATTTTGATTTTTCCAAGGAGGGAGGGGATGATCTGGCTTCCGAAGTCATTGTCGCTGCATTGCAGTGCTTCGGCGAGGGTGTCGTTGTTAAAGACGTAGATGCCCATGCTGGCCAGGTACCAGTCATCGTTGGGGTTGAGCCCGACGGCGCGGCACATGGCGTCGGGGGCTCTGAATTTCTCGATGACGGCCGGGTCTTTGGGTTTTTCGACGAAATCTTCGACGATGCCTTCATCGTTGATGCGCAAGAGCCCCATGCGCGAAGCGTCATCGCGGTTGACGAGGTAGACAGCCAGCGTGAGCGCAGAGGCTGTTTGGCGATGATGGAGAATCATCTTGGAATAGTCCATGCGATAGAGGTGATCGCCGGAAAGGATGAGCGTTTCCTTGTTGTGGTAGTACATGATGTGGTGCAGGGTTGCACGCACGGCATCGGCTGTGCCCATGAACCAGTCCTGGCTGCGTTCGGTTTGTTCGGCGGCAAGGATTTCGACAAATCCGCGGGAGAAATTGTCGAATTTGTAAGTCATCATGATATGCCTGTGCAGGCTGGCGCTGAGGAATTGTGTCAGTACAAAGACACGGTTAATGCCGGAATTGATGCAGTTTGACAGCGTAATGTCGATGAGGCGGTACTTGCCAAAGAGCGGCACCGCCGGTTTTGCGCGTTCGTGTGTCAAAGGGAACAATCGACTGCCTCGCCCGCCGCCCAATACCACTGCGATGACCTGATCCATAACTTACCTCCATGATGCGAAAGACCCGGTCGGGAAAAGGCCTGACCGGACGAAAATATGACGTTTTCAGCTTCAGCAGTATACATGGATAGTGGTCTCATGCTCAACAACAAACCCCGAATACGTTGAAATATTGGCTCAAAATTGTGCTACATGTGAAATATTGTGCATTGTTTTTGGAAAATGTAGCATCTTGTATGATGTGTGCCCACCTATGTGGTAAAATTTGTTTTTTGCATTTCCCTGTTCCACAAGGTGTTGTTGAGGCATAGAATATTCCTTTGATTCAGGCGTTTTGAGCATCACTTTGCCAGTATCGTGCAGGTCGCGGTATCTGTGTTTTTGCGTATGTCAGGAGTGGGTGCGGGTATGAATGTGATTCGGCCGGTCGAGGCGTTGCGTCATCCTTTGTGGTGGTCGATGCTTGCAGTGTTGTTATGCAATGATTTGTGGTGGAAACATGCGGGGGTGTTGCCTGGCGTGCTGACGGGGAAGCTGAGTGATTTTTCCGGTCTGATGGTTTTTCCGCTGTTTGTGGCACTGCTGTTTGGGGTGAATCGCCGGGGATGGTGGACGGCCATCCATGTGGCGAGCGGCTTGGCTTTCGCGGCGATAAAACTGGTACCGGCGGCTGGCGTTGGGCTGGTGCAATTGTTTTCGGTGTTTGGCGTGCGCTGGCAGATATGGTTTGATGCGACAGATGTCCTCGCACTTTTGGTTCTGCCTGTGTCCTGGTATGTTTACCCGAGGCTGCGCCCATTGTTTTCGCTGCCAAGATTTGGCAGCGTGCTTCGGGTGGGGGCGGTTTTGGTGGCCGGGTTTGCCTGTGTGGCGACGGGAGCAGTGCCAGCCCCCAGAACACTTTCCAGCCACGACGGCAATTATATGGTATCGGATTTGACCTTTATCAACGCAACATCCGGCAATGTGAATGTTCAGATTGAGCGCCTGAACCCGCATATCGAGGTGGACTGTCATGCCCCGGTTCGGGCTGAGGACTTCAGGGACGATCAGTTTAAATCTCAGGGAACCTGGACTCAGGCCCCGGGTGAGGCGACGACGCTTTTGCCGCTGTCGGTGAGGAAGGAGGCGGACGGCCGCTGCAAGGTGGTGAAGCTGACGGTGGATACGGCAGAGTCTGTGCTTGTGGTGTGGAGCGATGCTCAGCTGCCGATTCGCGATGTGCCGATTCGCTATGGACTGCCGCTGACGGCAGACAATGCCCCGGAGAATACGTTGATACTGCATCGTCAGGAGAAGAATTACTTCTTTGTGGCGAAGGGGGATTTTACACTGACCTACTGGAGGCAGGACAGGTTTGGCGTGGATTATTGGCGGGAATAGGGCACTGCTGGCAGAGGTGACAGCGTCGTCGCTTTGCCGGCGCGTGGCATCGTTTTGTTCGGAGCAGTCTCTGTTTTCGGGGGTTCGCCATGTGGTGGCGGCGTTAAGCGGCGGCGCGGACAGCGTGGCACTGTTGGTGGTATTGGCAGCCTTGCGAGAGCGGTTTGGTTTTGAGCTGACCGCCCATCATGTGCGTCACGGTTTGCGGGAGTCGGATGGGGAGGATATGCGCGTTGCGCTTGAAGTCTCGTTTGCGTTCGGGATCCCCTGCGAACTGACATCCCTTGGCCTTCGGATTGACGGCAATGTAGAAGGCGAAGCTCGCCGGGGCCGCTATGGGGCGCTGCTGGGCAAGATTCATGCCTTGGGTGATGGCGCATGTCTGGCGACGGCGCACCATGGGGACGATAACCTGGAGACGCTGCTTTGGCGGTTGGGGCGAGGGTGCGGAAGCGAAGGACTGGTAATGGCACCCCGGCGGGAGGTGGAAGGCGTGGCGGTAATTCGCCCGTTTCTTGGTGCATCGAAGGCGTCGATAGGCGCGTTTATGCACGAATTTGGCTTGCCCTGGAGGGAGGATCCCACCAATGCTTCGGATGCGCATCGCCGCAATCGGCTCCGGCATCATGTGGCGCCTCTGGTATTGGCAGAGGCACATGCCGCGCAGAAGGTCTACGATTCGCTTTTGAATGTTCGCCGCGATGTGGAGGCGCTGGCATCATTGGTGGATCGCTTTGTGTCACCAGGTATCCTGTGGGGAGGATGGTTTTGCCGCTGGCAGGATTGGGCTGCTCTTGTGCGAGAGTCTCGCCTGCAGGTTCTGCGCCATGTGGCGCGCCATATGGTGCCTGGGCACTGCCCGACGCAGAAGCTTGTTGAAGAAGCCGAGTCGATGTGTGCGGCGCGCCGCCAGTCGTGGCGTGAGACGACGGATGGCACGATTCACTATGGCTGGTG
>WQTY01000315.1 GCA_009786045.1 Pseudomonadota bacterium
GCTGGGTAGATGGGATTAAAGGGCGATTCTTCACCGTGACTGTCGGGGTGGANGGGAAGCCAGCCTGTCCCCCGATAGAGTCTGTCTTCCCAGACGAGGCCATCTTCGATGGCCTGGATGGCTTTTTCCGGGGCTGAGGTTTTGACGTAATAGTCCGCGAGGTAGATGTACACCCTGGAGAGGAATGGAAATCGGTTGATAAGCGTGTTGATGCGGCAAAAGATTTCGAAGGGCGGTGCACTTTGGGCGTGCCTCAGGCTGAACTCGATCTCGGCGCACTCGGAAAGAATGTGCCCGGCCTGGGCATGTGCCCAGGCATCAAATTGCTGGAAAAATGGGTGATCGGACGTGCCTTTTCCGAAGTGGAAGACGAGTTTTGGCTGGAAGGATTTTTCGGCATCTTTGGCATGGGTTTTCAGAGCACGCACAAAAGCCTTGATATCCTTAATGACCTTAGTACTGCCACACACCTTGGGAGAAGTCTCAAAAGTGAAGTGCTCATCTGACTCCAGGATAGCTGCCAGGTCATCGGTGACAGCGTGATGCCTGACATTCTCGACAGCAAAAACGGCGTAGTTATGGAAAAGCTCACAAAGGTCGCGAAAGGCAAGGTAATTGCCCGGCGCAATGGTATGGAGAATGTCTGCAGCCCTGGAAATCGTGTTTGGAGATTGGATGCGAAACAGAGCCTCGCAGGCTGGAATGGGCTGCGCGGGCAGGCAAAGGCCATCGAAGGTCGAAGCGTTGCCAAATTCGACGAGATCTGCCAGGAACTCTGCAATACATGGTTCCGGAAGAAATATTTTGAGCGTTTCAAGCACGATTGGACAATGTACGGAGGGAATTTTAGTATTCACAGGTGCCGCGCCGCGCAGAATTTTCCAAAGATCAACAAGCGCATCATTGAACTCCTCGACGATGGCATCGGTCTCTGGCTTTTGGATGGCATGCTGCACCAGCCCTCGCAGGCAGGCCGGAAACACCCTTTGCCCAATACGCCGGAGACAATCTTCTGCAAACAATGCGTCGACGATGCCAACCTGCTGCGTGTACGGTGGAAAGCTCTCAGTAAAGGCAGAGTTGTCGAAGAAAACCTTTTCGGCAGGCAAAAAACTTCGAAAGCTGTTTTCGTTAAGCGCCTCAACATCAATATCGTTGTCATTGTCCGGCGTGTAGGCTGCGCGTTCTGGAGGGCGAAGCGGTACATCCACAGCAAGGGCATGCTGCCTGAAACACCGCCAGAAATCTGTCCACGACAGGCAGTGTGTGCCTGGCCTCGCACCATATGCCCGGATCAAATCTTCGACGAGGCGCGCACCTTTGGGGCCGAGAGTCGGTATCAGCGTGTCGAACGGCGGCGCAAAGGGCGTATTGGGATTGGACAATGTCCCATAATTTGCGACAAACAAAGCATATATCTGAACGACGTTGTGGCGGCATTCGGGAGAAGGGTCATCGCCATAGAAGTCTTTGAGAGAAGCCAGGTAGGCCGGATTAAAAAAGACCATTGCCCAGTCGTGTGAAGTTGCCAGGCCAAAGTGTGCACCAAGCGTCTGCGCCCATTGGTCATCCAGTGTGAGCTCGGCATTGGGATCCTTGACGATGGCCAGGTAATGAGGACCTGCCTGCTCGGAGCGAAAGATTTCCTGGTGGAGGTGCTCGACTTCGACGTCAGCATTTTTTGAGAGCCTGTTATGCTCGAAGAGCTCAACTTCCAATAAATCGACGAAATCCAGGATGAGCGCATCCTCGGCTTGCCGGAGAATATTGAGGATTGAGTTGGCGGCCAGGAGAAGGCCAGACCAGATAGCGGCACGCGCAATGGTCCCCAGGAGGAAAGTTTCTTCGGGCTTGATCGGACGAGTACTGCAATCTCGCAGGTAGTTATCGATAATGAGGAAGCCCAGAAAGCTTTTTCGAAAAACCTCAGAGATCCGTGCCTTGTAGTCGAGCGTGACATACTCAATGAGCAGCATAAAGAGACTCTCTGTGGTGTGATCGGCCTTAAGTGCTTTGAGTTTATTGAGAATTTTGTCCTCATCGAAATCATCTTTGGGAGTGACGATATCGCCGATGAGTTCGAAGTAGGCAAATTCAGCACGCTCTGAGGGCGTTTTGCGCATGGCAGGCGAGCTGCCTGGAAGGCCAAACGTGGCATGTTCGTGATCTTTGGTGCTGGTATTGAGGGTGCGCCGGACAGATTCATAATGACCAAGGACCAGGAGGTGTTTGGCCAGAGAAATGCGCAGCGCAGGTTCATTGGAGCCGGAGACAAGTGCCATGGCATAGCACGGAACAGACTCGAAGGTGTATCCGCGTTGTGCGGCACGCATGTCGCCCATGCAAGTCCACGCAAACCAGTTTAAAGGTTCATCGACCAGAAGCCGGTTAAAAAGTGCGAAGGATTCCTTGTGGCGGAGACTTTCGAAGAGGATCATGCCCAGGCTGAGGAGGCTTCGCCGAAAGTTGTCACATTTTGCCAAAACAAGCCGGTGCAGCAGCTCGGATCGTTCAAATTGCTTCAATTCATAAAGAATATCCGCCAAAATTGACATCACATAGATGTTCTCCTTCGATAGCCCATCGGCCCGTTCCATGTCTGCCATGGCGCGTTCAAAATGCCCGCTGTTGTAGTACACCATGCCGCGAAGAAGGAAGGATTCGTAGTGATTCGGATTGGCCTCAATGGCGGTTTTGAGACACCGCATACCCTGAGCGCGCCGCCCGAGAACGCAGAGCCTGTAGCCTTCAAAAGCATTCCGACGGGGATTAAGGCTCATTTTGGGTGAAAACTCTTCGAAGGCAATGAGGAGCATCGACATTTCTTCGCTGTCGTTGACGATGATGGCATTAAGGAGTAAATCAAACAGAGCCTCGGCAACATCCTGGTATGTGAGTACAGCGAGCGTCGAGGCATTGTCGTCATCGTGATCTGCCGGGCTGACATCCGCGTTGTTGAGCCATGACATGCCAGCTTCATAAAGGGGCCTCAACTGTGCGATTCCCTTGTCGATGTCGCCCTGTTGGATGGATTGACGAATACTCGTCAATTGCTTCATGAAATGGTTTCTCGTCACGCGCCATGCTCCTTGTCAGAATCACGTCTCCCCCAGTGAATTAGCCCCATACCACTTTAGGGAAGCATTTTATATCATTATTGCCGAATTGCCGGGCCGGGAGAAAGCCAGCTGGCGAGTATCGGTCATGGAGATCATATGGAGGGCGTCGTGTATATGGAAGAGATCGTCGGAAAGCTGAGGTCATTTTTTGCTTCGGGTGAGACGCTGCCGCTGGCATGGCGCAAGACACAGCTTGAAGCACTGCGCGACATGCTGACGCGTGAGAGCAAGGCACTTGAGGCCGTGCTGCATGAAGACCTCGGCAAGCCATCGCACGAGTCCTGGCTGACAGAAATCGGGTTTATGCAGCATGAGATCAGCCATGTTCTCAAACATCTCTCCAATTGGATGAAACCACGCCGCGTTCCTACGCCATTTTTTCTGAGCCCGGCCAAAAGCCGCCTTTGCCCGATTCCGAGAGGGCTGGCTTTGGTCATCAGCCCCTGGAATTACCCGCTCCAACTGACACTGTCTCCCCTGGTAGCCTCCCTGGCGGCAGGCAATGTGACGCTTCTTAAACCCTCCGAGTACGCACCCGCCACGAGCCGCTGGCTGCACGACAACCTCCCGCGCTGTCTGGATGCGCGGGGCGTTGCCGTCATCGAAGGCGC
>WQTY01000316.1 GCA_009786045.1 Pseudomonadota bacterium
CATTTGGGCGCCGCGCTCTTGGCTAGTGCAATAATGTGCATCTTCGTCGTCAGCGGCGTCGTTGTGGTCGGTCACGTACGAAGTACGCTCCCTTCCATGCCTCCCTGCTTCCTGGAATCTGCACCCTTTCGACGCCGCGACAGGCCGATAAGGCGAGTGCGATAGCGGCGCAGGGGGACACGTCCCCCTCATCAGCGCCTTAGGAAAACCTCCATGGTGGCGCTTTGGTCGGGGACGAGGATGGTCTGCTGCACGATGTGATTTTGCCCGCTGGCGTCGGTGACGATGCCGCGAAGGCTGTAGTGTCCTGGCCGCAGGGAAATTCGCCTGGAGGCGGTTGCTGCCGCCGGGGACAGCGCGAGGTCGAGTTCGAGGGCGGGGGATTGTTTGCTGTCGTAGAGGGTCAGAACAAGGTGTTGTGGCGCTTGAACACCGTCGAGCTGAATGGCGAGCATGAGATCGATGTCGACTTTTCGGTGGTTCCCCCAGAGCCACATGAGGAGGCAGATGCCCAGGATGATGAACGAGGGCATGAGGCTTCGGCGCAGTGTCTGCCGTGTGAAGAAGGGTCTTTTCATGATGGCGGAAGGTCGCTGGGAAGGGTGGTTTTCCAGAGGGAGAAGCGGTCGTGACTGAACAGGTAGGTGTCGATGGATTGGAGGGCGGCGTTTTGGATGTGGTAGAGGTTGAACTTCCCGTATCCGGTTTTGGTGGCGGATTTTTCGATGGCAGCACTGCCCGGGTCGAGGACGAGGGTGCCGGCATGGCGCCGGATGGAGAAGGTGTGGTTGTGCCCGTGAAGGCACATGTCGACGTTAAATTCCTCGCAGATATCGAGGAGTTGTTGCCGGTCTTTGAGATCGCGGATGGATTCGCCGGGGGCGTGGATGGTGCGTATGGGATGATGATGGATGGCGATGATTTTGAAGCGTGAAGCGACTTCTGGATGTTTGAGGGCGTTTCGCAGGTCTCGGAGCTGTCTTGAGCCGAGCACACCGGAGGCGACGAACCATGGTTTTGGGCGCGCCGAGTTGAGCCCGATGAAGGCGATGTCGTCTTTGAGCTGCACAAACGGCCAGGCTGTTGCCGTGCCAATATCGAGATTACCCTGCGAAGGTGTGCAGAAGTATGCTTCGAAGCGGCGTGCGGCGGCCGATTCGTGGGTGTAGACGTCGTGGTTGCCCGGGACAATCGTCATGTTGTCTTTCGAAAAGTATCGGCTCAGTTCCTCTTTGACGGACCGAAACTCGCTTGGGAGGGCCAGATTGGTGAGGTCGCCGGTGACGACGAGATGGTCACAGCCGAGCGATTTGAGCGTTTCGAGGGCTTCACGGACGACTTTGTGGGTGTACTTTCGGGCACGCCCGGCCAGGAGGTTGAAGCCGCCTGAGAGCCGTTTGTTGAGAAAATCGGAGGGTGAGGCGCCGCTGAGATCCAGCCAGTGGAGATCGCTGATGTGGCCAATGCGCATGGTTTAGGTCTCCTGGATTTCCTGATTGTTGGCATCGACGAGCACGACGGCGGGCTGAAAGGTTTCAGCCTCTTGTGGGGTCATGGTGGCGTAGGCGGCGATGATAATGAGATCGCCGACCTGGACGCAGCGCGCCGCCGCGCCGTTGAGTGTGATTTCGCCCGGTTCGCCGTACATGACATAGGTACTGAATCGGGCACCATTGTTGATGTCGTAAATGTCGACGCGCTGCCAGGGGACGAGCCCTGCACGGCGGCAAAGGGCGACATCGATCGATATCGACCCCTGATAATGGAGGTTGGCGCAGGTCACCGTTGCGCGGTGGATTTTGGAATGGAGTAATTCGATGAGCATCGTCAGCAGTCTAAGTCAGAGTGAATGGATGACCAGGCCGCAGTCAGGCCGTAGCAGTGAACCGGGCCGGGTCAGGCAATTGACCGAGAGGGTTATCCTAGTATGCGAAAGTGTCTCTGTCAGCGGTAAAAGCATCGAACAGGGGGAAATTTTTGCATTTCCCCCAAGATTGGTGCAAAGTTGGCCTTCTTGTGGAATCGTGTCAGTAACGATCGAGTGAGGCAGGCGTGCGTCCATAAAACAGGGACGCTTCGGAGGGTGGCAATGGCACAGGATATGCGGTTTGAACTCGTCAATACGCTCGGACGCGGCGGCATGGCCGAAGTTTTCCTGGGCTGGATGCATTCCGTAGGCGGATTGAGGCGAAAGGTTGCCATCAAGCGGATTCTCCCCGAGTTGATTCAGAAACAGAGCAAGCTGTTTCAGCAAATGTTCGTAGACGAAGCTCGCCTTGCCTTTCAGCTTGAGCACGACAACATCGTGCGCGTTTACGATGTCGGACAGACGGCGAATACCTACTTTATTGTCATGGAGTACATTGAGGGATTTGACCTCAAGACCATCATGGAGCGCATGCGCGCGCTCAACATGGTGTTTCCCGTTGGTCTGGCGGTTTACATTGCCCTTCAGGTTTGTGCCGGTCTTGGCTATGCCCATACCCTGACCGACAGCGAAGGGCGCCCTCTTGGGCTGATTCACAACGACATTTCGCCGCCCAACATCCTGATTGGGCGCTATGGCGAAGTGAAGGTGGCCGATTTTGGCCTTTCGGATGCCAGTTCCAACGATGTGTCAACGCCAGAGGGAATGATCAAGGGCAAGTTCGCGTACATTTCCCCGGAAGGGACGCGCAACCCGCCGCATATTACTTCCAAGAGCGACATATTTTCCATTGGCATCTGCCTCTGGGAGATGCTGGCCGGCCGGCGTCTCTTTCAGAGAGAAACAGATCTTGAGACGTTTTGCGCCGTTCAGGCGGCTGTTATCCCCGACCTCAAGCGCATCAACAAAGACATCCCCAACGAGCTTATCCATGTGGTGCACAAGGCACTTTCGGCGGATCCGGCCAAACGTTACCAGACATGTGAGGCGCTCTATCTCGATTTGTCTGTCCTGGCGGCGGCACTTGGCATTCCCCTGAACCGCTACGATCTCAGCTGGCTTGTCAACGAACTGGCGGGCAATCGGTGGAGCGAGTTTATGGGCGAGAAGGTTTCGGCCGACGTCCAAAAGACCCTGCAGGATGAATTGGGCGGGATGCTGCCGCCGGGTGATGCCGAAGCACTGGGTGAAATCGTCACGGGCATCTCGGTGGCCGAAGATGTCGGTGACTGTTCGAGTGCACATGGCAACTGGGTTCAGGATGTTTTCGATGATCTTGAGTTTGATGAGGGTGAGGTCGTCTTTGCCAAAGACAAGCCGAAGGCGAGCTCGAATGCGTCGAAGCCATCGACACCGCCGGGTCAGCCGAGTCAGCCGGGGGGCGCAGCCGTCGAGTTCAAGCCGCCTCGGGAGCAGTCTCGAAACGGTCGCAGTCCCGTGTGTGAAGTCAGCGGCATGTTGCCTTCTGCCAAACTCGACCAGCAGCTTGTGTCGATGCTTACCTCAAGGCATTCGATGCAAGCGCGCCATATCAGGCGCAAATCGGGTCTGGCGTTTTTGGGGGCCGGTTTGCTGGGCGTGATTTTGGGCGGTGCGCTGGTGATCCTGTTGCTGAGGATTTTTGGGGTAAACCTCGGTTAAATAAATGGCAATAGGTCGCCCATTCGGTAAACGGGCGACCAGAGACGGTCGCCCTTACAGGGTTCGCATGATATTTTTGTGGGGGCCGCGCCCCCTGCGCCGCTATCGGCTGTAGTAACGGGCGACCAGGGACGGTCGCCCCTACAGCCGATACGCGTCTA
>WQTY01000317.1 GCA_009786045.1 Pseudomonadota bacterium
TATCGTTTCTGACGCATTGCCCGCTGACGTTCACATAACCTGGCGCGCACAGCGTGCAGGCGCCCGAGCCATCGACAGTGTATCCTGCACTGCAGACGCAGACGCTGCCCTGGCAGCTTCCAGAACCGCAATTCGCCGGGCAGCTTCCTGGTACTTTCACACAAAGGCCATACGCCGGATCGGGTGCATATCCTATGGCGCACTCCGTACAATGCCCGGCATCATCCAAATCATAGCCTGCATCGCAAACACATGCCCCATTCACACACCTGCCAAAGAAACAAGTCCCGCACGAATCGTCAATGGGTTCTGTACAGCCTGCCAAAAACAATGCCCCACAAGCCAACCCAATCAAACCAACCGTCATCTTCTTCATCAGCATTCCTCCCAAACGCCACGACCCTTGAACCCATACCCAAATTTCATGGCACTTTTCCTTCTAAACGCATCTTAGAGTGTTTTTCGGAATGTTGCCAGCTGCTGGTTGCCAGTTGCCTGATTAACCTTGGTCTGGACACTGGACACTGGACACTTTACCGGTTGCCTGTTGTCGCCCCAGGGGGGACGTGTTATACCGGGCAAGATTCTGCCCCTGCCTGATAGAGGTGAATCCGACGCGTCGACGAAGTTCCGACTCAAGGAGTAGCTATGAAGATCCTGATGATCGCCTCGGAAGCGGTACCCTATGCCAAGACCGGCGGTCTGGCAGATGTGGCCGGCGTATTGCCAAAATTCCTCAAACGAGCCGGACACGATGTGCGAGTTGTCATGCCCTGTTACGGCAGCATCAACCGTGAACGCTATGGGCTGGTTCCCCTGCCCGGTGCCATGGGCGTATGGATGGGGGCTATCGGCGAACTCTGGTGCGAAGTGCTTGAGTCACGGCTGCCAAACAGCGACGTCCCCATCTACTTCATTGCCTTTGACCAGTATTTTGCACGTCCCGGCCTCTACAATGACCCCAACGGCGAGGGTTATCTTGATAACGACAACCGCTTCGTCTTTCTGTCGCGGGCTGCGCTTCAGCTGTGCAAGAAGCTGCAATTCGCGCCTGACGTCATCCACGCCAACGACTGGCATACGGCGGCATCCCCCATTTTCCTGGACACCGTCTACGCGAACGACGACCTTTTGCGCAACACGGCCTCTCTGCTGACCATCCACAACATGGAGTATCAGGGCCGATACTATGCAGGGCTCATGGATGTCCTCGACATCGGCTGGGAACACTTCACGCACCTCGGGCTTGAGTGGCAGGGCCAGACGAATCTCCTCAAAGGCGGCATCTACTATGCGACGCTCTTTAATGCCGTCAGCCGCGGCTACGCTGAGGAAATCAAGACGCCAGCCTTTGGACACGGTCTGGAGGGCGTCGTACAGGATCGGGCATGGGCACTTCGAGGCGTCCTCAACGGCATCGACTACGAAGAGTGGGATCCCTCACGCGATATCTACATTGTCGAAAACTACGACATCGACCGCATGCAGGGCAAAGCTGTCTGCAAACGCGCGCTCCAGACGCGCATGGGGCTCATAGAAAACAGCGACGTCCCCCTCTTTGGGTTCATCGCACGTCTTGTCGATCAAAAAGGCATCCGCCTGCTGGCAGAGCTCTTCGAAGGCCTCATGGCACTCGATCTCCAAATCGCGCTCCTCGGCAGCGGCGAAGCCTGGGCACAGGACTTCTTCTCGGCCATGGCAGGGCGCTATGGCGGAAAGTTTGCCTGTCACATTGGCTACGACAACGCCCTGGCGCACCAAATCGAAGCCGGCAGCGACTTTTTCCTCATGCCGAGCGTCTTTGAGCCCTGCGGCCTTAACCAGCTCTACAGCCTGCGCTATGGTGCCATCCCAATCGTCCATGCCGTAGGCGGGCTCAACGATACCATCGAGAACTTCGACGAATGGCACCATACCGGCACAGGCTTCAAGTACGATGACCACACCCCCGGCGCCTTGTACGACACCATCGGCTGGGCGCTCAGCACCTGGTATCACCGGCCGGAGGATATCGCCATGCTGCGCCATAACGGCATGTGCCAACGCTTCTCGTGGGAAGACTCTGCCAGACAATACATCGACATTTATCGCGAAGCGACGTGGCGTAAAACGGGTCGCGCCGCCGACTAGCCCACGAAGGAGGAAACGCCAATGGCCTATCTTGATCTGGATCTCAAGGAAATCGAAGTCGAATACATCGCGCCACACATCGTCGCAGGCACCGAACGCATCACGTTGCTTCTGACGGTCGTGCGCGGTGCACGCGGCAAACGAAAACTTTTGGGTGAGGCCTTTGCACGCACGATCTATCAACCCATCGTCCATTTCAAAGTTTTTGACGAAACAAGTGTCGAATCCCTTTTCTCGCGCTTTTTGCAGCAGCTCATCCACCGCGGCTACCGTCCCATCCAGTATCGCGAGCGTGATCTCGACAACCGCCTTTCCGCCTGGAAACCCTGCGATCTCTCTGCGCTCGACGACACGGATCTGGAACGGGGCGAAAAGGCCGGTCTTGATATCGGCGAGAATTTCGAAGATTTCTAGGGAGCCCCGAATCTGCACCATCGCAGCTAAAGGCGCGGCGTATCTGCCCTCACGGGCGCAGATAGCCGCGCGCGACCTGCGTATTGTCCGCGCCCCTGCGCGCGGGCAATAGCAGGCGCCCCAAAACAGGCTGTCATGATATGCCCGTTTGACAGCCGCCCCAAAGGCGGCTAATGTCGCGAACCCGAGGTTCGACGGGACGTTTGTCGATCATTCGTGTATAAAAATAAGGTAATGGCAAGTATGGCGAAGAAAAAACGCACAGGTCGGGAAAAAATCGGTGAAATGAGCGATCTCATGGCAATAAGCCTCAAAGAGGATGAGCCGCTTGATGATGAAGAAGAGGGAGAAGAGTCTGAGCGCGAGGATCTTTTTGCAGAAGATGAAGATGACATCGCCATGGCCCGCAACCTCGAAACGGAAGACGACAGGATTGCCCTGTCGATGTTTCTGTATGAGGAAGAAGTCGGGTTCAACCCGATGTTCGATTGGTCGAGCCTGTCGGAAGCAGATCACGGCAAATACGCTGCCATCATGTCGCTTAGCGAGGAAAAGCTCGAAAAACTATCCTGGAAACGCATGACCCCGTTTCAGAAATGGATCGTGGCCCGCGCCTACAGCCGCTATGGACAGCACGAAACGTTTCGCGAAATCGCGCTGAGCATCATCCGGGCGCGCAAACAGCCTGAGGAGCTCTGCGTGAAGGAGATTCATCTTGAGCTGATTTGGGACTATGCCGAGACAAAGCAGCATGATGAAGCGCTTGATTTGCTCGAAAAATTTGAACAGGCATTTGCCGACGAGCAGGCTGCGGCCATGCGCGTGCGCGGGCTTCTCCTCATTGACAGGGGCGAGCTTGACAAGGGCAAAGAAGTGCTGGACCACCTTTTTCAGCGCCCCTTTAACAAAGGCTTGCAGGGCTTTGAGCACGACAAAACTGCCCGCGATGACAAACACGCAGGCGTCGTCCAATACGAAGTTGGCCATGCCTTAATGAGCATGCGGCATTTCGATCTGGCGCTGGCCTACTTTGAGCGTGCAAAGAACCTCGCCAGCCTCAACGACAATTTTGAACTGACGACAGCCATTGAGAACGCACGAGCCCTGGCAGTTCGCGAAATGAATCGGGATACCTGAGCGCGTACCTGTGCCGGTTCACCCGGCACGTACCCCG
>WQTY01000318.1 GCA_009786045.1 Pseudomonadota bacterium
ACCAAATGACGACTCTTCCGGCGACGCCCCCTCAAGCATCCCCAAGCTCGACAGTCCAACATCGGTCTTCGCCGATACCGTCTCAGCGCGCTTGTCCACCAAAATCGCATCAAAACCCGCGGCAATCTCGTCCCAGCCATCGTCCGGGAAGAGCTCATCAGGCATCGGCACCACGCCAACATCCGTCAGCTCTGCAACCGGCGCATCGTGCGTAAGAATCGAGGCCATCGTCACCTCAGGCACCTCCTCAGTAAGCCGATCCCGTGAATCGCCCTTCCCCGAAGATGCCACAGACTCCGTTTGCTTCTGCCCCCTGTCATGCTCAATGGCCGAAGGCGGCGTCACTGGTGTCGACGCTGCGCGCGGGCGCTCTGATGCCTCCTGTGCCTTCTGATAGCTCTGACGTGCAAACTGAAGCTGCTCCTCAAGCTGAGTCACCTTGCTGTCAAGGTTGCCTTTCTCAGTCTCAAGCCTTCGAACCTCCTTCTCCAGCCTGAGTCCTTCCTCACGGCTTGATGACAGCGATGCCCGCAAACAGGCCGCTTCTTCATCCTTATCTTTCAGCGACGAAGAGACATCCTCCTGAGCAGCATCACCATCCTGGCTCTCCTCACGCCTGCGGCGCGTACAAACCAGGCCAAGGCAAAAGACAAGAATACCCGCAACAAGCGCAATCAACATCTGAAACGGCGTAAAAAGCCCCTTCTCCACAACCGGGCCACCTGACGAATCCGTGCCTGCTGAAATCGGAAAAAACGCCGTCACATGGCAATCGCTGCCAAAAGCCTGCTTGTCATAGCCATAGGATTGCCCTTTCACACTGACGCGGCCAGATGCCTCTGTCTGAGACTGAATCGAACGCCAAATCGATACAACCTCCGACGGCGGCGCCCCAGAACACCCCTGCGCATCGAAAACCTTCCCCCCCTCCAAAGACTTGCCGTCACACTGGATGCGCACGCTCTCCGAAGCCATCTGGCAACCCTCCGCTCCCTGCGCCGCCAGGCTCACAGGAAACGTCGAAATCACACAAATCCTCCTGGTATCGTCTACACACGCCCATACCAGGGCTTCCAGAAAAAACTCCGAAACTCGGAAACGTGCACCACGATGAAACTGCTCATCCGCACGAATCTCCAGCAAAATCTCCTGAACACCCTCAGACGGCGCCGAAGCCAGAATCCGCCCCTCTGCCAGGTCCGCAATCGCCACCAGGCCTGCCGAAGACAAACCCGGTGCCTGACTCAGTGACATCAGCGCCGAATTGGCCTTAGATTCTGCCGACACAACGATCGGCAAAGGCTCAATCAATGGCGGAACCTCCGGATCCATCAAACGTACGTGCGGCACACTTAGCGTGCCGCCAAGACGCTCCGGCAACTGCGCTTCGTCAACAACACCCTGAAGCCGCTCAATCGACGACGTCAATACCTGAACCAATTCGTCGCGTACATGAGACGAAACATCCGAAGACGGCACCGCCGTCTCAACCGTATCGCCCTGGCTCGACACCAGACTGTCAGGAAACCACTCGCACTGCAGCGACGGCATCCAGCCAAGAACGGCCGTCGCCGCAATGACACCCGATAGAATGATGAACAAGTTACGTTTAAGCATGAACAGACTCCTCCAAATCACCTGCGCGAGCTTTTACCAAAGTTTGCTCATCTTGCCAAGAAAACCACTTCACCATCAAAGCAACATGACGAAAGGGCCCATCTACCCAATGACCGCCTCACAAGAGCCTTTGCATGAGACTAAAGAATAAGCCGATAACGTATGAGAACCTCGCGCTTCTGCCCCACACCGCTGCGCACCACGCGCATGATGGTGCCCGTTCCAGGCACAAAATACCGCGACTCACGCCCTTCTTCTATCGATCCAAAAATCTCATATGCCCCCCCAAACGCACCACTCGGCACCACAATCCTCTCCTCATGCCTCGCCCGCACTTCATAACGATTATGATTGGCCTTTCGCCCGGCTTCATTCCACTTCCTCCCAACCTCAAGCGGAAAAACAAACACAGGCGTCTGACGCAGTATATAGCCCAGCAAATACCCAATGCTGTTCACGTGATTGCGGCAATCGCGCGCACACGGGTACACCATGCGAGGCGTCACCAGAAGACTATAGCGGCTCACCTCCGCACCCTCCGTCAGCGACTTCGTCCCATCCACATACGTCCTCTCAAACGTCACAATCCAATACCCCTCGCGATGCACTATCTCGGATATCATGTGGGTAACCGTCGATTCCGAATGCGGCAAAGGCTCCGACCCCTCAAGCGAAGCATCCTCTATCCGATACTTCCAGTAATTCCCAACCTCCAGCGGAAACGGATAATGCTCGCTCGTCAGCAGATCCGTCTTCAGATGCATCCCAGCTTCAAGATATATCCGAAGCGTATTGTCGAGCGAAACCACCTCCGCAATGCGCCATCCCCCACCCGTTTTCACAATCTTCGGCACACGAATCACAAAAATCTTGTCCGTGCCTATCAATTCAATGCGAAGCTCATTCCCCCAGTGCTGCACCACCTCATCCTGCCCGGGAATCGCTATCTTGCCCGCAAGGTTCCTGCCTTTTCCCACTCGAAATTCCAAAAGGCGAAGCCGGGTCGAAAGACCGCCAATCGGCTCCTCCGCCTTAAGCGCCGGCGAAAATAACGTCCACAAAATTTCACTCTCGCCCAAAATACGCCCACTCTCCCTCTGCGCAGCCTCCCGATTCATCCGTATCAGCTGCGACAACCCCTCGCCGGAAATAAACATCGACTCATAGCCCGCACGATCATGATCCACCAGCGCATGAAAAAGCGCATACCCCAAATCCTCAGGCGCAATGTTGATCACCTTCTCGGCAACCGCGTCCGGCTCGACATCCACTGCAGGCGGAAGCTCCGTATACACCAACGGCCGAAGCGGCGGCGGACCATCGCTCACAGAGCGCTCACAGCCACACACAAAACATGCCAACAACAGCCACATAACCATCACAACACGCAACACTTCCAACCTCCGAAACNCCCCCGCTTCCCTCCAGCCCACATGATTTCCTGTCAGACCATTTGGGGCGGCCGCTATCCTTCGCAAGCGAAGGATACGCGTGCCGGGCGCGGCTAGCTGCGCATACGCCGCGCCTTTATCATGCGACGTACAAACCGCCGCCCTCACTATTGACAAACCCACTGTTCTCAAAGAAATATCACCTCCCCAACAGGACGAAGCCACTTCCGCCCGGACTTCATCCGCCCACACAGCACTCACTTTCAGCCAAAAACAAAATCCCGGAGAATCCCAATGATTCACTTCTCAAATGTCACATTCCGATACGGCATGTCCTCACGCGGCGACGTCCTCAGCAATGTCTCGCTCCACCTCAAACCAGGATTCATCTACGGACTCCTTGGCAAAAACGGCGTCGGAAAAAGCACCCTCATACGCCTCATCTCCGGCCTCAACCCTGCCTCGCAGGGAAGTGTTCGCACGCTCGGACAAAAACCTCAACTGCGATTGCCCTCCATGCTGCAGGAAATCTTCATCATTCCCGAAGAAATGACCTTCCCTCCCATCACGCCCGCAAAGTACGGCGAAATATACGGCACCTTCTACCCTCGCTTCAACGCCGGCGATATGATGAAATACCTCGACACCCTCCAGGTCGACCCCCGTCAAACCATGTCCACCATGAGCCAGGGACAACGAAA
>WQTY01000319.1 GCA_009786045.1 Pseudomonadota bacterium
ATTCGGCACAAACATGCGCGCCACCCGAAAGCCCTCAACTTCCTTGCCGTCAATGATCATATCGCCCAGTCCGCCCCTCGACTCGGCCATCATCACAATCATCGTCGACGACCCCAGACGACCATCCACCCTGAGCCCCTGCCGCTCCTGATAATCGACCACCCAATCGACAATCTCATACTCACTGAGACGCCACACCGGACACGTCACAGGTACCGCGCCATTCCAGAAAATCTGACGCGCACGAGCATTAAACTGAAGCGCCAAAAGCCGTTCTTCTTCACTGAGTCTGGTCATGTCACCTCACCGAGCCTGAAGTTCACGACGGCAAAAATCGCACAGATACGCACCAACAAACGGCTTGGGCTGATTCGCAGCCTTCGTCATGGGCATGCCGCAAATATCACACCGCTGCCCTTCCCGCCGTTCCTCGACAAGCGCAACCAGCTCCTCCGCACGCTCGCTCCCCGTCCGCCGAATCACATCAAAATAATCACCAAAAAACTGACGAAGATTAAAACTCTTCGGAATAGGCTTCGCTGTCATACGCCACACCTCCTCTCCAGTCTTCCACACACTAACGCATGCTACGCCTCTTGGCAAAGCCCTTTGCATTCTCAAAAAACTTCTTCCTGCCTGGAACGCCCGCTATTGGCGCCCATGCGGCGCGCCAATACGCGGTGCGGGCGCGGCTTCGGCAGAGGGCGACCAGGGACGGTCGCCCCTACTGCCAATACGCCGCGCCTTCATTTTGATGATCAGGAGCGCCGCTTGCAGGACGAGATATGTGACCTCAAACGATGCTCTTTGCCACCTCACCCACAAGCGATGCGCGAACCCCTCCGTCGAAGCCTCCCTCTCCGAGGGAGGTGGCGCAAAGCGCCCCTTGGGTGCCCGTCGCCACCTCCCCTGAAAGGGGAGGCACGCAGGGGGTGTGGGGGAACGAGTTCCCCCACGAAAAAACAGGACTCACTCTCCCAGACCAAGGTCAACCTCGAACGACGGCATGTACTTCTGGGGCTTCATGTCAATTTCAAGCGAACGACAAAGGCTCGGAAATACCCGGCTCTGTCCCTCCTCGCCAAAACAAATCACCCCAGACTCAAGCACACCACGATAATCTTCGTGAATGCGCTCCAGATAAGGCTGACGCGACAACAAAAAGAAACCGGGCCAGGCCGACATGTCGATTCGCAAAGCAAACGCCTGCGCGCTCTCGCCATCGCCAACCACAAGACTCGATTCCAGCCCCATGGCCGCTGCCATACTCCCAAGCGCCCGCCCGCCAAACCCATCTGTTTTGCCACACACAGCACTCGCCAGCGCCATCACCCGCTTATGCTCTCCCTGACTTGCCAGCCAAGCCACTTCACCTACCTCAACCCAGGTCAATCCATGCGCATGATGCAAAACCGAAAAGATATCGCGAGCAGCCTTACTGTGATGCTCCCACCCAGATCCGTGCCCTGCATGCATGGCAAACAGCGCCAAGCAGAGATGAACACAGGCCACGCAAAACCTCGCACCACCTGCCTCAAAACCGCCGAGCGCCATATCAAACGCGTGACGCGCTTCGAAATCCATCCCCTCAAAGGCATACTCAAACCCCAAAAGGCCATACTCCCAGGCCTCTATCGGAAGGATGCTCTCCGGGCGACAACGCGACACAAGGTGCGACTTCAATGCTTCAAACCGTGCACGCGCCCCCTCAAAGTCGTGGCACAATATACCCAGCATGCATCTGCAAAGCTCACACTCGGCATAGGCCAAAACATCGCCAAAACGCGCAAAGTGTCCCCCCAATGCCCCCAAAGTCTCTTCCAGGGCCTCGTCGGGGTTAGACCAAAGCTCACTCACAACAGAGAGCAAACCGAGATCCATCGACTCCACTGCCATTTCGTAAGAAGACAAAACACCCGCCGCCGCCTGACCCGCTTCTATGGCCCCGGCCAGATCACCCCTTTGCCACGACATGCGAGACAACAGGCACTTTGCCCGAACCCAGTCCCCTGCCGCTTCGAGTGCGTCAAACCCGTCACAGGCCATCTCAAGCCAGGACACCGCCAACGCAATGCTTCCCAAGGCATCATTCGCACTCGCCATACAGGCCAGCGCCCGCTGCTTGCCCAGCGGCGACTCGAAAAGATCCCTTGCAAGCGTCGCCCGATGCAGGGCCACTTCGTGGCGCCCGGCCCGCGCCTCAAACATTGCCCGAAGAAGCTGCAAATAACCCGGCGTGTCTCCCCCCGGGCGGCGCGTCGTCAAGTAAGCCAGCTGCTCACAATGCCACTCGAATCGCAGCTCATGACCAAAGCGAAGCCCAATCCGGGCCCCCTCATACAGCACCTCTGTCCAATCCACCGCCTGCCACAACTCGCCCCCCTGCCCCGCCTCCGACATCACCCGCCCGCGATACAGCCCCATCAACAAATCGTACTGCCGCTGAGCAGCATCGATCATGCCCTCGTTATAGGCAAGCCCGGCTGCCTCACAAAGCGTCCTGGCATACTGCGTCCATTGCCTGGCAGCCTCCCAATGCGCAGCAATTTGAGACACACGAAAAGACCTGCGCACATCATCCGACTTTCCAAACACAGTCGCGGCCTGACGATGCAGCTCTCTAAGCTTGCGCGCCGGCGCCCAGCCCTGAATCACATCGACAACCCACGACTCATAGAAATACAGAAGCGTCTGACCACGACTGTCGCGCGACATCCGAAGCATGCCATAATCACACCACGCCGCAATGGCCTCGCGCCAGCAGTCCGCCAGAGCAACGTCCGGTTCATTGTCCCAAAACAGCGCCACATCCTCAAAACGCATGCAAGGCCCAAGAATCGACAGCCGCAGCAAAACCTCTCGATAAAAACCCTCATTCGCCCCAAGCCTGACCCCCATGGCCTGGAAACGCGCCTGAAAATAACGCTTCACCACATCTGGCACGTTCAGCGGTTGATCGTCATCCACCGCCAGCCCAAAACTTGAGCTGCCCTGAGGCATTAGCCGTGCTTCGCGCCGAAGCTGATGGACGCATGCCAGGGCATAGTACGGATTGCCCGAAGCCCTGGCGATGATACGCTCAGCCAGGTTCGGCGACAATGATGCGCCTTCTTTCAGGATCTTCATCATGATGTCGTAGCGAAGCGGCTCAAGCTCGATTGCCTCCGAAAACAGCGGCGCATAGCGCAGGGACTGCCGAATTTCGACGCTGTAGGGCGACAGCCCATTCACCTCGGTGGGATCATAAGTCGCAAGGCAGAAGAAAGGGGTACTCTGGCAATGGTCCCGAAGTATCGACAAAAACTCAAAAACCGCCCCATGGCAGCGCTGCACATCGTCGATGAGCAAAAAAATGGGCATTTCACGGGATGAAGCCAGGACGATCCGTGCCAACATCTCGGGGCGCTGCATGACAACATCAAAGGCACGCGAACAAACGTCCGACTCGAAGGGCGACGTTAAACTCTCCATCAGGGCAATCACGTCATCGGGTGCAAACCCTATGGCTTCAAGCCAGTTCAGGCATCGGCCCACAGACTCCTCGTCGCGCTCATCAAAACCCAGCACCTGAAGAAAAACCTCGCGGATCAACGACACAGAAGCATATCGCCCATGATTCGCGATGGCAAAAGCAGCATTTGGGGCTGTCAGGCAGCTGCCAGAAATTAAACGAACACGGTGGTGAGCCCATCTGGAAGCAAAC
>WQTY01000320.1 GCA_009786045.1 Pseudomonadota bacterium
ATCCTGACCCACCACACGCTCATGAAGCTTCGACTCAAGCGCGAGAAGCTTCTCCTGCTCGCCCATGAGCATCTTCCTGACCGGTATGCCCGTCCACTTGGCCACAATCGCAGCAATGTCCTCGGCCCGCACCTCCTCGCGAAGAAAAGTCTCATGCCTCGCACCGTAGGCCTTAATCTCCTCGCTTGCAGCAGCAATCTCCTTCTCCAAAGCCGGAATTTTGCCATAGACGATCTCCGCCGCCGCATTAAAATCCCCCTCGCGCTGCCTGTGCTCTGCCTCAATGCGAAGCGCATCTCGCTGGGTCCGATAATTCTTCACGCGGGCAAGCATGTCGCGCTCGTGCTGCCACTGCGCCTTCATGCCCGCACTCTGTTCCCTCAGATTCGCAATCTGAGCCTCCACCTGCAAAAGACGCTCTGCCGAAGCACTGTCCTTCTCCTTAAGCAGCGCCTGACGATGAATCTCAAGCTCAATGAGCGCACGCTCGATGCGATCGATGGGAATCGGCAAACTCTCGCTCTCCATCTTGAGCTGGGCTGCGGCTTCGTCGACCAGGTCAATTGCCTTGTCAGGCAAAAACCTGTCTGCAATGTAGCGCTTGCTCAGATTCACCGCTGCCAGAATTGCCCCATCCGTAATGTGAATGCCATGGTGAATCTCATATCGCTCCTTAATCCCCCGAAGAATCGTCACGGCATCCTCGACACTGGGCTCTTCCACCATCACAGGCTGAAAGCGCCGCTCCAGCGCAGGATCCTTCTCTATCAGGCGATACTCCTTCAACGTCGTTGCCCCAACACAGCGAAGCTCACCGCGTGCCAGCGCCGGCTTGAGCATGTTCGAGGCATCCATGGCACCCTCCCCGCGCCCCGCATGCACCAGCGTATGCAGCTCATCGATAAAAAGGATGACCGTTCCCTCCGACGCGGTGATCTCAGCCAAAACGCTCTTAAGGCGCTCCTCAAATTCACCGCGGTATTTCGCCCCCGCTACCAGCAAACCCAAATCCAGCGCCAACACGCGCTTCCCCTTGAGGGATTCCGGAACGTCTCCCGCCGCAATTCGCTGTGCGATGCCCTCCGCAATCGCCGTTTTGCCCACCCCGGGCTCCCCAATCAGCACAGGATTATTCTTCGTCTTGCGCGACAGCACCTGCAGCGTACGGCGTATCTCCTCGTTTCGTCCGATAATGGGATCGATCCTGCCCCGGCGCGCATCCTCCGTCAGGTCGCGCGTGTATTGCCGAAGCGCCTCAAACGTCGCCTCCGGATTCTCAGTCGTTACGCGCTGATTCCCACGGACATCCACCAGCGCACGAAGCAGGTCATCATACTGAATCCCAAACTCAGACAAAACCTCGCGCGCATCGCAATGCTCGCGCGCCATCGCCAAAATCAAATGCTCCGTCGAAACGTACTCATCCCGCATGTCCCTGGCGAGACGCTGGCTGACCTCGAAGACATGATTCAACTCATCCGAAATCCGCGCCTCTGTACCACGAACCACGGGCATTTTGGCCAGCAATGCATCTGCTGCCAATACCACCTGATTCGATTTTACGCCAATCCGTTCCAATACCGAAGATACAACCCCGCCCTGCTCACACAGCACCCGCAAAAGGTGCAAACTCGACAATGACGACTGATTCAAACGCTCTGCCAGCCGCCCTGTCAGTTCCAACGCCTCACGCGCCTTGATCGTCAACTTGTCAAATCTCATCGTTCTCCTCCACTATGGGGTTAAAATAGATGACTCAAACCACGAAACCCAACTTAGACACGACAATGCCCCGGGCAACGCCCTATAACAGACTTTATTGTTCTCATGATGCGCGATCTACTAGCTCATAGCTAGTAGCTACTAGCTACTAGCTACTAGCTATGAGCTCAAGCTCAAGCTCAACCTCAAGCTCAACCTCAAGCTCAACCTCAAGCTCAGTTTGTGCCTTGTCAGCCACTGATCAACAAAGGAAAAGTTAAACTCAAAAAAAACGCCCAACAAAACGGGTTGGGCGTCAATAAACGTCTCAAGACAAAAGCGCCCCTATTTCAATACCAGACTCTCGAAAGCACGAAGACACAACGGCCGTACCGACTCTTCGCGCGTCGCCTCGAACGTACACGTGAGGATCAAAGACTCCGACTTGGATGGCACAAAAATCTGCAACAGCCTGACGTCATAATTCAGAATCGTATAACGCCCAGAAACCTCAAGGACATCCATATCGCGAAGTTTCCTCATCCCAATCGAGTCAACCGCAAACTGCTCGAACATGGCCGTATATTGCTGCTTCAAAATAGCCGACAGCTCCTTGACGAGCTCCTCTGTCAGCGGAATGGGCTCATTGACCGTGACAATGTTCAGACTGTCCTTAAACCCCTGAGGCCTGGCATCGGTCCCCTCAATATTCATGAACAACACGTCTGTATTGCGCTGATTATAGTGCTCCCGAACATTCGCAGGCAGCTTCTTCATTTCGTTCTCACTGAGATTCCCAGAGACGAGCAGCCACTTTGCCGGTGGCTCGATCGTAAACGATCCGCCTTTATATACCTCAGAGTCCTGCGCCATCGCGCCCAACGGAAATGACAAACTCATCATCAGGGCAATGACCCATCGCGCCACACCTTGTCGTCGCATACTCCCTCACCATTCTCAGCTCGATTGCACAAATCCCCCATGTCCTTCTACGCCGCATCAAACACCGCTGTCAACCGTGAAGCCGCCTCGCCTGTTGACAACCGCCACACAATTAAGCAAGCCCCGTGCCAAACAACACAGTACCATCGACTTCAGTCGTCAAAACACATAATTTACATATTTAAAATACTCAATATACATATTTGCATGCAAACAGACAAATGCGCAGCGAAGGGAATAAATGAAAAACACCGCCAAAAACCTGGACATTCTTGCATTTCGCCATTCTGGCCCTACTTTTGCTTTAATGGCTTGGCAGAAGATGCCGGCACCCAACGGACGCCGGAACCTGCACCATCCATTCATATGCTCCATTATCATGAGGAGGTTCATCATGACACATACGCAAAACATCCAAAAATTCGAAACAGAAGCATTGTGCCACCGCGAAGCACTCCTGGGGCACGCACTTAAGCTGACGAAAAATCCAAAAGATGCAGAAGATCTCCTTCAGGACACCTTCATGCGCGCCTTCCGGCACTTCGACAAATTCCAGGCTGGCACAAACTGCAAGGCATGGTTATATAAGGTTATGACCAACGAGTACATCAACCAGTACCGGCACAACCAGCGTGAGCGTGTCCTCCTTGATCGCAACGAGTCCGTCTCTGAAAACATTCCAGACAGAAGTGACACCATTATCGAAGAGTCCTTCGAGGCACAAAGCCAGGACTTTGGCGATGAAGTCAGCTTCGCACTCTTTAATGTTCCAGAAGATTTCCGCGCCATCGTTGTCATGGCCGACATCCAGGAGCAATCCTACAAGGAGATTTCCGAAAAACTCTCCATCCCCATCGGAACGGTCATGTCCAGGCTCTTCAGAGGACGACAAATCCTGCGCAAAAAACTCCGCACCTACGCCGAATCCCTTGGCATCGTTCGCTAGACATCTCCTCAACACCGTGACTGAGACAGTTCAGAACGATATTTAAATAAAAAACGCAAACGCAAAGGTGCGGTGGGGGGACGTTTCC
>WQTY01000321.1 GCA_009786045.1 Pseudomonadota bacterium
AAATTCAACTTTTCGGATGGCTCAAACTCCTGACAAACTCAACCCTGACAAGATCCACCCCCACCCAATGATGAAGCACAACCCCCTGCAACACAAAAAATGCCAAAACACCCAGGGCCGTCAACCAATGGCGATGCCGGCACCCACCCCTGGCCCGGCAAACCATCGCCACACCAAGTCCCCCGGCCAGCATCGCCGTCGCCAGGGCAACAAGACACAAACCAGGCTGCAATGTAATAAAAACCCCTACGACATTGAGCATGCAACCTCCCAGCGGCGAAATCTCCAACGACACGCACCCCATGCCTCATAGTCGAAAACCCGGTGCAATGCCAAAATCCTGTTTTTACGTGGGGGAACTTGTTCCCCCACACCCCCTGCGATACTTCGTATCGCTTGTGGATGAAGTGGCAAACGGCTTCATTGAAGCCACATACCTCGTATGGCAAGCAAATGTGCAACGATTGCGGCAGCCCTTTCTCAAAAAACAACAAATTTCGCCACAAACGATGCGCTTTGCCCTCTACCCACAAGCAATGCGCAGCATTGCAGGGGGTGTGGGGGAGCTGGCTCCCCCACAAAAAACGCCTTAATCCAGCGCGTGGACAAACAGGCCGCTGCGAAGCTTGGGTTCGAACCAGGTCGACTTTGGCGGCATCACCCCTCCGGCATCGGAAACATCGAAAATCTGATGAATCTGCGTCGGAAACATTGAAATCCCCAGCCGCATCTCTCCGCTGTCCACTCGCCGTTCCAGCTCAGACGGCCCACGAATCCCCCCCACGAATTCAATGCGCGTATCTGTGCGTGGATCGGCAATGCCAAAAATCGGCGCCAATACGCGCTTTTGCAAAATATCTACGTCCAGAGATGCCACAGGATCTGAGGTATCAATGCTCTCGGGCGCTATCGTCAGCAAATACCACTTCTTGTCGATGTATATGCAAAACGAGCCCGCCTCTACCGGCGCCTTAAGTGTCGTCTCCTCCAAACAGCCTACCTTGCCAAGTTCAGCCAGGATCTCCTGCGTCGAACGATTCTGAGCGTCTTTCAGCACGCGATTGTAAGGCATGATCTTGAGCGACGTGGCTGGGAAAGCCACCGCAAGGAAATGAAGATAGGGTGCATCCTGTGTCGGATCCGCAGCTGCTGCCCGCCTGTCTACCCCCACGCGCACGGCCGATGCTGCACGATGATGCCCGTCGGCAATGTAGAGAGCAGGCACCAACTCAAAGGCTTTCTCGTACGCCTGCGGCGAAGACGAACGCCACACAATATGCCGAATGCCATCATCCGTGACAAGATCATAGAGCGCCTCGCCCTTCGTGTCCTCATCCATCAGCGCCCCTATGGCAGCATCATCCCGGTATGCCAAAAAGACCGGCCCCGTGTGTGCACCCGTCTCGGCCACATGGCGAGCCCTGTCGTCCTCTTTGTCCTTGCGGGTAAACTCGTGCTTCTTAATTCTATCCTCAAGGTAGTCGTCTATGTGTGCACACATCACCACGCCTGTCTGAACATGTGAACCCATGATCTGGCGATAGAGATAAACCTGAGGCTCAGAATCGGTCTCCAGCACCCCCTCGCGAAGGTATCGCTGCAAATTCTCCCGGCTGCGTGCATAGACTTCATCCGAATGCGCATCCACTTCGCGACCAAACTCAACCTCCGAGCGAGAAATTCTCAAAAATGAGTATGGACGCCCCTCCACCATCACACGGGCTTCCTCCGTGCTCATCACGTCATAGGGAAGCGCAACAACCGCTTCCGCCATGCCCTTTCGTGGACGAATGGCACAAAAAGACTGCATACTGACCATCTCAATTCCTCCTTTAACAACGCACAGAGAAAGCCACCAACACCCTCGCAGGGCTCACGCCCGCGAGCGATGCACACCAAACCTGACCGCGCAAATATTTACAACACTCACGGGAACCCTGTCAAAGACAGCTTTGCAGAACACATCGCAACGACAATGGGAGCAAAAGGCCTATATGTAGGCATGCTGCCTGTTTTGAAAGTATGCGTATGACCTGAGCGTCTTTTGCATTGTAAATTAACCAATCACCGGCCTCAACATGCTTCTTTGTACAAGAGATCTTCTTTTTCAAAAATATTTTGCTGTAAACATAAGGTTGCAGCTGTAACAGTTCAAAAGTCCATTCGACAAATATATTCTTCGATATTGCCAGCAATCCCAAAGCGCTTTACAAACCGCACAAACCATGCTTCAAACCCGCACAGGGAGGGCATCATGGGCCGCAAGTGCGACAGCCGAAAACAACAAACAGAATGCCGGTTCAAACTCGACGATGTTGGTTTCTATGCCGATATCCATGAACCGACTGTCCAGGCCTGGGTCAACCTCGGCGCCCTCGACAGTCTCCCGCACGACCATCTCTATCTTTCGGCCTGCGAATGCGAATCCCGAAATGTCGTCAAAAAACTTCTGGCTGCCAACCATGATGCCATCTTCGTCTGCGGCAGCGACGCGTCCCTTGAGCGCTTCATCAACCACCTGCGAGTTCTCGCGCCCAACCCTGCCAAAACCACCCCGATTGGCTTCATCCCTGTTGCCAGGAGCGACTTCGCAAAGCGATTTCGCATCACTTTGCCCCATGGCAAACTCACGCAGCTGACCTTCAGCACACAAACCCTGAACTTTCCAGAAATCGAAGGCACGCTGGCGGTTTACATTCACTCTGCACGCATGCCGGGCGAACCTTCTTTTCTGCGCCACATGCCGCCATCTGTCAGGGATTTTCTCTCGCGCTCCCCCTTTTCACAGATCATTCCCAAAACCCAAACCATCCTCTGCACCAACGAAGCACCAACGGCCTACACCATTCAGCAGAATGGCACTTTCCTGCACAGCCTCCAAAAAGAACAGGTTATCTTCCATCACCGTCTTCTTTCTTTCCGTGCCACGCCCTTTGCATTTGCCACCCCAAACACGGCAATGGCAAGTAGCCAGGTGAGACAGTTTTTCCGTGTCCAGGGTATCACCTTTCCAAGCCTCAGCCAGGCTTTGCTTCGCGCCCCCCTCCAGACAGATTTCCTCTGCCAGCGCATCCGTCTCGAATTCACACCGCCAGGCTGCCTCAAAACCGCCTCCACAAACACCCAGATCCAAAGCACACTCTCCATTGCGCTTTCCAGCAGACCGTTTACCTGCCTCATCCCCCGATCCTGCGACACTGCCCCTTACCCCTGACCCATTCTCACCATGCACGGCATCCTGCTCAAACTCATCCCCGTCAACGATACAAACGCCATCACCGAATGGCTCACGGACGATGATCAAATCCTCACACTCTTCGCCTCACACTACAAAACATCGAAGAAAAAGTTTCCAAATGGTCTGGAGCTCTTCTCTGCCTGCGAGCTTGCCGTTTCTCCAAACGGGCAGCAAATGGCCTGGCTCAACGAAGCCTGCAGCGTCCAGACCTTTTCGAACTTTACCGCCGATCTCAACTTCTACGTGTGCGCATGCGCCTCTGTCGAAGCTATCGCCAGCATGCTCCCGCAAGACACCCGGCTGCCGGGCATCTTCACCACCACGCTGCAAACCTGGGCCGCCATGACGGTCGACGCTGCCCTTGCCCCGCTGGCGCTTGCCTGGTTCGAAGCTCGCCTGTGCCAGAGTCTCGGCTTTCTGCCAGACGAAAACCACTG
>WQTY01000322.1 GCA_009786045.1 Pseudomonadota bacterium
CTTCGAATTCGGATGGCAGCACAAAGCAATCGGCTTCGCGGTAGCATTGAATTTTTTCGCTGCCGAAGGCGGCACCCCGCCACAGAACGTTTTTTAACCGGTGGGCGGTGATGAAATCCTGGATGTCGATGGTTTGGCCTGGGATTTTAGGCCCCACAAAAGTGAAGTGCCAGTCATGGCCTGCTGCCTGCGCCAGCACGGCCGCTTCGAGCAGTGTGGCAAAGCCTTTGGCGTGGAGAAGATTGCTGAGGAAGAGGATGCGAAAGGGCGTGTGGGCGTCTCGCATGGGGCGAAGGTATTTCCGGGCGGCATTTTCGACCCTTGGGGAAACGCCATTTTTGACGACGGCAATGCGCGCTTTCGGGACGATGCCATCGAACATGTCGCACAGGCTTTGGCTGAGGACGATAGCGCAATCGACCTTCGACAGCAGAAGGCGATCGAGTGCGGCGAGCGGTTTTGGGAGGCTGTCGAAAGCCACGCGAAAGCCGCTGCCATGGACGTGAACGATGCAGCGGCGGCCAAACGCCCGCGTGATGGCGAGGTAAACGATGTCGCGCAGGATGGCCATGCGGCCAAAGCCCAGCTGCATGTAAACGATGAGCGATTTGTCACGGATGCAGAGCGCGCAGAGACGCGAAGCAACGCCTGCCAGTTGAAGCAGGCGCCGCAGGGCAGGATCGCCGTTTATGGATTCGGCCAGGTTGAGCCGAAAGACGTGGAATTCGCCGGGATCCAGGCCATCATGCAAAATCTGAGCAGCCAGGCTCTGCCCGCTCACAGGTGGAGGGAATGCCGCCAACATTGCGATACGCTTCATCGTTATCTCCACGTGTGTTATGTTTGTGGATTGAGGCTGGCACGCAGCCCTCTCCCCGCCCTGAAGGCCACCCCGCGGCGGACGCCGATCTCAATGGGCGCACCCGTTTGGGGATTCCTCGTAAGGCGAGCTTTGCCGACTCGAAGTGAAAACACACCAAAGCCTCGAATCTCGACTTTATCGCCGCTAAGCAGGCTGCGTGAGATGATCTCGAAGATTTCGTCGACCACCAGGCGCGCTCTGTGCAGAGGGATTTGATGGCCTTCGGATAGTGAACGTACCAATTCTGACTTCGTCATGGCTACCTCCTTTTTATGCACCGGCCGTACAAAGTGCGGTGCAAACTCAGAGTGTAAGGCTTCGTGCCGGGACACAATATGGATCGTATTGTAACGCCAATCGAAGATTTTGGCGAGCCTGTTCGATGTCTCCGCCATTGCGGGAAGCTTCTGCCTGGGCAACAAGATTTTCGGCCAGGCGAATATTATTGCTATTCTTTTGTCGATAATCCGCCAGCCACTGTTGATATCGCGCAAGCGTCATCCCGGAGAAAGCGCGTTCCTGTTTGGAGATCTCCATGTAGATGATGCTCTCAATGGGGTGCTGAAGAATTTGGTAGGCATCGTTGACGAACTGGTAGGCCTGTTCGAGTCGTGCGCATAGCTCGCGCGGGAGTTTCGCGGCATAGGTGTCGGGATGAAGACTCCGAACGATGGCATTAAAGACTGTGCGGATTTGGTGCCGCTGTGCGTTTTCGCGAAGACCAAAGAGACGATGCAGCCCGACATTCTGGGCAAGGGCAAAAAAGCGATCCAATTCTGCAGCGACCTCGGTGGCGTCCATGGCAGAGAGGTTTGCGAAAGGTGGGATGGGCTCAGGGGCGGTGGAAATATTTTGTGCAGGGGAAGATTGGACTGCTTGGGAAACCGCGGCGGAGAGGCCTGATCCTGAGGGTTCGGACGCACCGGACATGAAGAAAGCCTGGAGACTGTCGGCATTATCTGGGGGAATGGCAACATCAAGCAGCAAACCGGCACGCGCGCCGTAGCCTTTGGTCGTGGCTTCGGACTTTCCGACCGTCCGCTGAACTTTCGCTTCCAGATCAATCGACTGTTTGCTCTCGCGTATCTGGAGTGCCAGAGACACAGCCGTGCCTGCGGGCAGGGCATCGAAGGATTCCACAAATGCAATGTGTTTGGAAAGCTGGTTTCGGTAAAAGTCCCTCGCCTGATCCCGCGTCTGAAAGATTCTCTTCAAAATATGCATCCCACCTCCTCTGATTAACGTGAATCCTCGCCCGGCGAGTTCTCGTATAAACAGGCATTATACTCAAGATTGAGGTGCCAGCCACAGGTTCCGTCCAGGCAGGCACATTGACGCGGGTGTTTTTCATGACAGGCGATGTCTCGCTCGACGAGGGCCGTCGCACCTGGAACCAGGTGGACCCCTCCTTTCATTTGGGCAACCAGAGCCAGAACTTCCAATGACTCGCGCAGATCTTCATTATCGACAACCCCTCGCAGGATGAAGGCAAAGCGCCCATCTTCGATGACACCGCGGGCCAATCCCGAAGCAATGACTTCGTTGCCGAGCAATAATCCTACCAGTATGCCATCACCAGTCCAGCGCTCCAGCATCTTTGCCATCTCTGAGCTGAGTTCCCCCCGCACGTGCCAGTCGCCGTTTTCGAAATAATGTGAAAAATCTATCCAGTGTTTGAGGGAAATGCGCTGGCGGCGATCCATGGGCCACAGGCGCAGGAAAGCAATCCTGCCTGTGAGGATGTCGTAAGCCCAAAAGCGTTCCAGCTCATCCTCTTGTGAAAACTGAATGCCGTCGAGGGCAGTGGCCAGCTGCTGCCAGACATCGCGAATATCGCTCTTAGTGAGCACATCGCCAGAACGAATTTGTTTTTCTATCAGGGGACCCGCTCCCTGCATGGTTTTGAGAGAGATATCGGCATCCGAGGGGGAGAGGGCTTCGAAGAGGGCTCTGGATTGTGCCTCGGCCCTGGGGTGAAGCCGCCCAAGCCCAGAGTGTGCCAAGTGCTCAAGCGTTGTTTCGATGCGGCGCCTCTGCGATGCCGAAGCATGAAATGACAGGGTCCACTGTCCGGCGGCATAGCCGCCTGCGCGTACGGTTTCTGCTTCTCTGGCTGTAAGCTTCAGGGCAACAATCCTTTGCACGGCCTCAAGATCGGTGGCCTCATCCAATGCAATCACCAGGCGATGAACGCAAAATGCCTCCTCGGCCATGGCGCGGCACATTGTGCCGCGACAGCCCGTGACGACGCAGTCTGCATCGGTTTGGCACTGATTTGACAGCAACGTTCTGGTACGGGCAATTTCCTGCGCGCGTATCGCCTCAGCGGGGTCTTCCCCGCTGCACCCCCACGCAAAGGCAGCCAACCCGATGATGCCAGCCAACAAACGCCCCTTTCTCCAATCCATGACATGCTCTCGTCACTGGCCCCCCCAGGGGCTAAACCTCTACCCAAGGCGTTTCCTTGCCTCGTTAAGCTCACTCGCCGAAAAACCAACGGCATTCTGGATTTTGAGCGAACGCATCAATCCGGTTTGTCGGTCGACCCCCTGAACGCTGACAACACCATCTGAGTCGATGCTGAACTCGACTTCGATCCTGGGCTTGCCTGCCGGCATTGGGGGGATATCTGACAAGATGAATGCCCCCAGACGCGTACATTCACTGGCCTTGGGGGAATCACCCTGTGTGACGGTAATGCGTACGAAACTCTGGTTATTTTCAGTCGTCGTGAAAACCTTGGAGGACTTGGTGGGAATCGAAGTGTTGCGTTCGATAATCGTCGAAACGCGATCACCCGCCGTTTCAATGC
>WQTY01000323.1 GCA_009786045.1 Pseudomonadota bacterium
CGCCGGCGAAGATGGCACCGGTAAAGGCGGTGGCTATGCGAGTATCTGCAACCCGCAATTCGATCAGATCGTCTCAAGTATCGTTGAAGATGCCGTCGGCCGCGTCGGTTCACACCCCTTAAAGGGCTATCCGATTTCCTCGACGATCCGCGTATCCATGAACACTCAGGCAGACGTCATTGAATTGACGCGTGGGGCAACCACGAACGGCTGGCGCTATGATGCTTCTCAAAACGCCATCGTGTTCTCGGGGCTGAACCCAGCCCCAAACGCCACGGACTATATTGCCATTGCCTACGTCATTTGGACAAAGGATGAGGGTTAGTCGTCTGTTCGTGCAGGATGGCCCTTGGTGCATCTATGTCGCATGTATGTTCATGATTCATGTGTTGCGTTATTTGTCGCGTGCATTGCGTGAGTCAAGTGATCACGTTAATGCAGACAGAGGTGCTGTGAATAATGCAAAACTCGTGCGACAGGCAAAGATTAGTCTGCAAGGACATCTTCGCACTGTGGGTCTTTGGGATTGAGGAGGCAACATCCTGCAACAAGTTCTGCGCATGGTCTCGGAGCGACATCACAGCCTGCCAGAAATACCGCTTCGCAATCTGCAGCATCTTCTATTTCGAGTGCTTCACAAATGCATTTGTCTACTGAAGAGAGTTTAGCTGTCGCATGTGTTGCGTTGATAAAAAGAAAAAGTAAGAACAATACTAAGGCAAGTTTCTTCATACGTAATACCCCATGTAGAGAGCTTTAAAAGGCAGGCGTCTATCGAAAGGCGGTTACCAATCCAGACACCATGGATATGAAGCGGTCTCTTCACACTCCTGCTTGCCGGTGTCCATGTCCTGTACACATTTTTGCGTGGTGTTTCGAGTTGACTCGATTGCTCTAAGGCGAAACATTGCCTTAAAGTTCGATGCCGCTGATTTGATGTCTATTGGGTTGCCACTCACAATTAATGCCCGGGCACTGGCGCGTATATCTTTGCGTTTCTGCGTAGATTTTATCATGCGACCAAACTCATCCAATGCCGCATCGGCTTGGCGGTTTTCCTCTTCGATCTGCTTCCACAGCGCATTGCGTTCTTTTATTGATGATGACCTGTCGTGCCGGGCAGCCAATTTACGAGCAGCATTCGCGTGCTTGTGGTGCGCGTTTTCAGCTTTTTTTTCGACTGCATTCAGGGCACTTTTGCTTATGCTGATGATGGTGCCGTATACCCTGTACTCACTTCTTGCTTTCTGACAGGCTTGGGCATACTGCGGATCGCGAACCCTGGCAATGTGTCTTGCATTGTTCCTCTCCAGCTCAGCTTCTTTCTCCTTTTGCTTCGCCAGTTCTGCCTGCTCTTTTGCTTCTTGCTCCTTCTGTTTCTTTAGCTCCGCCTGTTCTCTTGCTTCTTGCTCCTGCCTCGCTTTCTCTTCTGCTCGTTTTTCTGCCTGCGCTTGCATCTCCGCTTGTTTTTGCGCTTCGGCCTGTGTGCGCTTCTGCTCTTCGACTTTCTGAGAAACAGATTTCTGAGAAACAGAACCTGTATTCGTCAGAGCGCCGGAAAGCGCAGAACGACAAGAGGTCGAAGCAAGCGATATCAATATAATAAAAACAACTTTTATGTATCTCACATTACCCTCCGTTTCCTGCCAATTGAATAAACCCTCCGCTTACAACGCTTCTCGTGTAAAGCAAACACGGATGCGTCTTACGGCGCAAGTGGAATCGTTGCAAAGAACGCCCGTACTTCATCTGAATTCGTTTCGATGACGAAAAAACCATTAACGACCCAACCCTGATTATTCATAACAGGAAAATCCTTAAAGGCTTTGTCTATTGCAGCCTTATCCTTGTACTGATAGATTTTTACTGGAGAACCATTGTGATAGAATAGAGTTCCATTAATGGCGCCTACCATAGAATACAGAGGCGTATCCATCTGGGCTACAGATGTCGCCTCAACCATTTGTCCCTCGCTAAGAACGGTCAATGAATGGCCAGCATTGCCAAAAGCCTGAATAAAATGATCAAGCGTTCTGTCGTCGGGCGGCATACTCCTGCTGCAAGCTGAAAGAACAATCAAAACAGCAACCGATACCATCAAAAGCTTTTTAATGACTGCCATGTCACATCTCCCTGTATGCGCTTGTTAAGAAGCAGGTCTACCCCACCTTGTGCAAAGTTTACGCCGACTTTTGTCGGTATTTTATGCTCGCATCGCCAAACACACTGCTCTCCTGAGGGGTTTTAGTGTTTGTCGCAAAAAATACCCAGCCGGATGATAACATAATGGCGACTTGAAAGTAAGCACAAAAAACGTCCGAACACGATTAACAGGATTAAAGGATTGGTATAATGCCAGCAAATCCTGTTCGGAGGGGGGCAAGGCGCTGCAGAGTTATAGCTTCATGTTTGTTCTCCATCTATTGGGTTGACATGGGGCAGGCTGCCTTCATGGGCACGCTCGCGCGCCAGCAGCACGGCGCAGTGCAATTCAGTTTGCAGACGCGCCAAGTCAGGAATGTGCGTCAGGTATTCCGCCACGCGAATGCCAGCGGCGTCCAAACCCATCAATTCTACCTGTTCGCGGTTGCTGCTGGCGCACAGGATCAGACCAATGGGCGTATTCTCACCCTCGGCGCGTTCATATCGATCCAGCCAACGCAGGTATAACTCCATCGTCCTGTATGAGCAGGTTGGAATTTTTCCAGCTTGAGCTCCATGGCCACCAGACGGCGCAGATGGCGATGAAAGAACAGCAGATCGAGGTAGAAGTCATCACCACCTACAGTGATGCGTTTTTGCCGCGCCATGAAGGCAAAGCCGGTTCCAAGCTCCAGTAGAAAACGCTCCATTTCGCGCAGGATGGCCGCTTCCAAATCGCGCTCGCTGTAGCCATCAGGCAGTCCCAGAAAGTCCAGCATGTACGGGTCGCGGAACACCATGTCTGGCGTCATCTGTCCGCCTGTGCGCAAGTGGTTAATTTCGGATTGAATGACCTCTTCTGGCTTTTTCGAAATAGCGGGTGCGCAGGTAAAGCTGGCTACCGATTCGCTCGCGCAGCGTACGCACGCTCCAGCGTTCGATGCGGCACATCTCGGCATAATACTCCCGCTCCAAGGGCTGTTTGAGGGGCAGGATTTCGACGAAATGGCTCCAAGTCAATTGTCGCGACAGTGTCGCGACAATGTTTGCGTCAGCAAATATTTCGACAAATTGTACCATCCTTGCCAGATTTCTAGCACTGAAGCCCTTGCCGTACTCGGGCATCAATTTTGCCGACAGTGTCGGCAAAATCTCCTCACCATATTCGGCCCGGTCATTCTTCAACACCTCGCACCGCACGCGTTCACCAACCTGCCAATACAGCATCGTCAGGGCGCTATTAGCTGTCTGTGCTACATGCTGGCGTGCCTGCTCAATCAATTGGCGCAGCTCACCCAGCAGTGCGGTGTCGGTCTTGGTAGGAGTTCCCATGGTTAGCCTCAAAAAGATTCAGCTTTGTCTGTGTTCCCACCCACAAGCGATGCGAAGCATCGCAGGGGGNGTGGGGGAACTGGTTCCCCCACAAAGAAATCTGTAGGGGCGACCTTCCCTGGTCGCCCGCGCGACGCAGTCGCCGGGAGCGGGGCGTTGCGGGGCCGGCGATTGAGGCCCCGCAGAGGGGGTAGCCGC
>WQTY01000324.1 GCA_009786045.1 Pseudomonadota bacterium
CCTCAGCCTCAGTCTCACACAGTGCCACTCCCCCTGCCTCAATTTGATGCGGCTGCCGCCGTTTATCGGGGGGAAAGTGCCGAGACCCAGGCAAGCGCTTCGCTTCGTGCCAGAAGCGCAAAAGAACCCAGTATCGACTTGGAAATTCATACAACACCGCCTCAGGCTCGCGTTGACATCATCGAAGGCGCCTATCGTCATCACAAAGACAACGAAGTTTCGCTGCTGCGTTCGGCAAATGCCGAGTTCGCCGTGTCTGCCCCCCAACATGAGCCCTGCTTGTTCAGAATGGCATTTGATGAGGTGATGCCAAGCCTGAGCTGGCAACAATGCGGCACCGTGTCGACGCAATTCGATGTCGAACGATCACGTCTCGTGATTGGTGTGGCACTGCTCGAATCCACTGACCTCGCCTCATCCAAATCCGACACAACCTCATCCGACACAGTACCTCGCGAGAGGCGCACAAGAGCATCCCAGGCCACCCATGCCGCCTCATCCGAATCCAGCCCGGTTTCGGCTGGCGCTAACGTGGCGGCGACCCTTACCATCGAAGGCCGCACGATTTCCCTCCCCACCGAATTATTGGCCAAAAACGGCGCACATGTTAAAATTTTGCCGACTTCTCATGGGCAGGCCATTGCCGTTCCTTTTCAGACAACTGTTCATGGTGCGGGCCATATTGAGGCGCGCTTTTGTCAACTCGCCGTGCGAATCTCGGAGTTCTTCGTGCCAGGCGATCCGGCGCCCTATCAGATCGCCGACATTGCCGTCGACGGGATAACCTATGTCCGCGATACCGATACGGCGACATTCGTTCTTCCCTGCGGCAAACGCGACATTCGTGCGACTTTCCGCCGGGAGGGGCAGACTCTGGAAGCCCGACAGTCTCTCCAGCTGGAAGAACACACCCCGGGGAAACTTGCACTTACGCTCAGGGCTGTGGAGTAGTTTTTCTTTGGTGGGGGAACTTGTTCCCCCACACCCCCTGCGATACTTCGTATCGCTTTGGGAGAAGGGAAAAACGTTATTGTTTATGGCGACATACCTCGCATTTCGCGAGCAGAGGAAATGCCATCTGCTTATGTAGTCACTTAGCTGAAAGGCTCTAAAGGATCAGAATGTTTCGGCTGTTAGCCCTTGATATTGGCAATACGCGCCTGTCGGCGGGACGCTTCGATGATTCGCAATTGCTTTGGCGACGCGACTTCGCACCAGAACTGTTGCCCGATTTGTTTTCAGACTTCGATCAAGCTGCTGTGGACTTGTGCCTCGTGTCGGATGTTCGCAAAGACGCGGCTCTGAAGTGTGTGATCGAGGAATTCTCAAAAAACGTGCGCGTGTCGTTTGTTTCGCACGAGAAGCTTCCGCTGAAAATCCGCTATGATTCGCCACAGGCGCTTGGTCAGGATCGCATTGCCAATGCCATGGGTGCACGCCAATATGCGCCGCGCCATGCCGTTGTCGTCGATTTTGGCACAGCGATTCATTTCGATATCCTCGACGGCGAAGGTGCATTTTGTGGCGGTCCCATCCTGCCCGGCATCGATCTGATGCTGTCTGCGCTGATGCAGCGCATGCCACACCTCAGAATTTCTCCCCTCGATGCCAAACACCTTTCACCTCTGGCGACGAATACCTCCGATGCTGTTCATAGCGGCATACTTTTGTGCATCCTGGGTGGTATTGAGCGCATTCTCAAAGAGATTCGCACCAGCCTTGGTGTCTGGCCCTGTGTTCTCCTAACCGGTGGGCAGGCCGGCTGGTTTGCCGACAGATTGGCACATGATCACTGGGTTCCAAACCTGACGCTTGAAGGCCTTTGTCAGATTGCGCAGTGGCACGCAGGGGCGCAGCACGCTAGGCCCGTACAGTAGGGCCAGAAAGGCATCTTTTGCATTTTCTGGCGCGCCCTATTCGGCCAGTCGGCCGAATACGGGCTGCGGCGGTGGCTATTCGGCCGGGATGGCCGAATACGCCACCGCTTTTTTTGTGGGCGGTAAATTCTCAATTCCTCTCCTTTTCGTTGCCATACAGCCCAATGCCACGAGTGATGTCGAAGGCGAAACCCGGCCAACGTTTGACCCCTATTTTCGCGTGCGCTCCATGATCATCACCCATTGGGGCAGCCAACACTGCACCCCAAACTCGTCCAATTACGATTTCGGGCGCTGCTTGCCCATCCATACCTTGCCAACAAGTATCTACGAAACCGATCCGCTGCTCGACAGAGACGGCGACGGTCTCAACGACGAACTTGAAAACGCACTCGCCGAAGCCTTCCGTCCGATTGCCGTCAACCATTCCAACGAAAGTGCCACCCGCGTTAACGTTTATACCACGGTCACTGGCAACAGTGTCTCGGAGCCCGTTGTGGCCTTTCAGGTCAGGCAATCAAGTGTCCACGAAGGCGCCATTGATATCGTCTACATGAAGCTCTGGCGAGAGGATAATGATGGCTGTGACCCACACCAAGGTGATACCCAAAGAACCAATATTGTTCTTAAAACGCCTGTAGGCACCAGCGATGCCGGCAAAATCTGGTGGCTCTACAGCACCTACGATGCGCCTGCGTCTGCACGCGCAAGCTCTGAGGATCATGGCGAGATGGTCGAAGATGACGAAGTGTGGCACAGCGAGTCGAGCAAAGATCGGCAACTCAGGGAGCTGCAGGAGCTTTTGGATTTAGGCATCGTCTACGACCTCCACGACGATTCAGATCTTATCGCATACGAGGCCAGCAGCCGAATCGAACTCTCCGCCAGCGAAAAAGACGCTGACAAAGAAATCAACATAGATTCTACCCGAATGTCAACGCGTCGGACACAACGCGAGTTCCGATGGCAGCAAGGTGACACTCATCTTCGCAAACCTCATTTCGAACGATTAGCGACAGATCTCACTTCTATCATCCCCAAGCACTTTGTGATCTACTTTACCAAAGGCAAACACCACGAATACCAAGACGGCAGATATTCTGGGTTGCCAGATATCTATTGCAATAGGCTACCACGTCCGCCTGCCAGAATTGATAGCCGTGGCGAACTCAGGATACTGCCACTCCCCAAAAGGCCGCTCGAATTGCGCTCTCCTGCCGGCAAGGGAGATCTTTGGGACTATAACAACGTTGGCAGCAGAGATAAGTTTAGTGGCTTTATGGATGCTTTGGACGACTTCGGATTTGCAGGCAGACGTTCGAATTAGCGCCGCACATAGGCCTTGGCTATCGATGGTATTATGCTACCAATGGGTGGGAAACAGGTCAAGATGCAGGCAGAGTTGGAAGTATCGGCTTTCATGGGCTTGCGTTTGACTTCGGACTAGGCTTTGGCTGGGCCGTCACCGATCTGATCCTGCTTCGTTTTGCCCTTGATTATGGCCTTACAGTATTGCTTAATGACTGGGTTTGCGGTTATTGTGACCATCAACTCAGTGTAGGACTCAACGTTGTATTTCGCCTGTAGGTTAGCGAATTCTCCTACCCAACAAGCAATGCGCAGCATTGCAGGGGGTGTGGGGGAACGAGTTCCCCCACGAAAAATCCTAAAAGCGGGGCGTTGCGGGGCCGGCGACTGAGGCCCCGCTTTGGGGGTAGCCGCGTATCGCACTCGCCTCGCAGTCGCCCAAATGGGCATCTTCGTCGTCAGCGGCGTCGTTGTGGTCGGTCACG
>WQTY01000325.1 GCA_009786045.1 Pseudomonadota bacterium
GACAGCATTGGGTTTACCGGCGGACTGAACATCGGCGAAGAGTACGAAGGGAAGAACCCCGCCATTGGACGCTGGCGCGATACGTTCGTCCGCATCGAAGGCCCCGCTGTTCTGGATTTGAACATCGTCTTCTGTGAGGACTGGCTCTTTGCAACGGACGAACTCATTGAGCCTGAACTTGTGCCGCCGCTCATGGATGATGGCGCCATTGTCCAAATCGTGTCTTCCGGGCCCGATCGGGAATGGGAAGACATCCTCATCCACTATTTTGTGGCGATCACATCGGCAAAACATACCTGCTACATCACGACGCCCTACTTTGTGCCCGTCATGTCCATACGCACTGCACTCATTTCGGCAGCCATGCGCGGCGTCGACGTGCGCCTGCTCCTCCCCGGTTACAATGATTCCAAAATTCTCGCTCTGGCGAGTCATTCCTATTACGATGAACTCATCCGGGCCGGGATTAGGATTTATGAGTTCCAGGATGGCTTTCTTCATGCCAAAACCATCTGCATTGACGCAGAGTATGGCTCCGTGGGTTCGGCAAACATGGATCCGCGCTCGCTCAGGCTGAGCTTCGAAATCAACGCTTTTATCTATCAGACAGCCTTTGCCCGGCAACTCCACAACATGTTCCTCAAAGATCTCGAACACACCTGCGAAATCACCCTCAACGACCTGATCCAGAAACGGCTTCCCCGGCGCCTGGCAGAGTCAGTTGTGCGCCTTGCCAGCCCGCTTCTTTAGAATGGAAGGGGGCAACGCCCCCTGCGCCGCTATGCTCGCCCTTTTCGTATCACCATAAAAGGCGCGGCGTATCTGCGCACGCAGATAGCCGCGCCCGGCCGCGTATTGCCCGTTCGGGCAATAGCGGGCGATCCAAAACAGCCCCACCCAACCTGGCTCGCATACGCGTCTACCCCCTTTGCGGGGCTCAAACGCCGCCCCGCAACGCCCGGCTCGTGGGACGCTGCTCCACACCCCCTGCGATGCTACGCAGCGCTTGGTGTCTTGTTGGGATCACCACACCGCTGTAGGGGCAGCTCCCCATAAGCGCTAATCAGATTGTGAGCTTTGTTGTTCTTGCGATGTGTATGCCCATAACTATTAGCTACGAGCTCAAGCTCAAGCTGTGGCATTGCCACTGATTAGCATCAAGGATTTTTGGTGTCTCACAAAAATAAACTTAAGTGTCCATTATTGAGTTAGCGTCTATGGGGCACTTGCATGTTTGCCCCTCTGTGCCTGGATTTCATTAACGGGGATTTGCACGAATGCCATTGACGTGCGATGGGTTTGCGTCCATTATGTTGTATTAGGTGTATGTAACTGCTGACTGCGTGCCAGGTTTTGGCACCGATGCCGCTGAGGAGGCAACCCATGATCGATCAGGCCAAGGACAAGAAGGACGATGTTTTGAAGGAGAAGCTCGCCAAGGGCAAGGCGGAGCCTCAAAAGGAGGATCCGGCCAAGGCGTTGCTGCAGCAGGCTAAGGCAGAACAGGAAAAAGCTGTTGAAAAAGCGCCTGATAAGGATGCGCAGTCAACGGATAAGGCGGCTTCGAATGGCGCACAGGCCATCCAGCCGCTTGGCAGCGCCCGGGTGACCTCAGAGCAGGCAGAAGTGCACGCGGAGCCAGGGAAAGCGGGCGCAAAGATCGGCACCCTCAAGGCAGAGTCAAAAGTCGAGGTGCTGGGACGAAAAGACGATGAGCTCAAGGTCATGGTCGATGGCAAGATCGGCTACATTGCTTCAGACAAGACAGATTTCGAGGGCAAGTCGGCAGCGGCAAAAGCGCCCAAAGCCATCGGAACGGCGCAGATTACCTGTGCGGCACTCAACGTCAGACAGGCGCCGGGGACGGATCAGGCAGCGATGGGGGTGTTGCAGCAGGGCGATCGCGTAAAGTTTTATGGCGAAAAGTCCGGCTTCCTCGAAATTCGCGTTGGCGACAGCGTTGGCTATATTGCGGCAGAGTTTACCGACTATGCCGGGCAGCAGAAAGCGGTGCCAAAAAACAACGAAAAAAGCGAGCAGGCCCTCAGCAATGCCCCGGAAGCTCTCCAGGAACTCCTGGCCAAAGAAACGCTCACGACGGCCGAAATTGCACAGGCTCGCACGATGATCGAACAGGCTCAGGAATCCCTGCGCGGAGACTTGTACGAAGCACTTCAGACCAAGCCTTCCTACATGCGTGCCCAGAAAGAGAGCAAAACCAAACCTCAGAATGCCACAGGTGCCGGGCTTGAGAATCTTGCGAGTTGCCTGCAGCTTCTTGGCATCCAGAATCCAAGCAGCGACATGCCCTACGAGTCCTATCTTGAGCAGATTAAACGCGATCAGAAACTGCCTGCTCAAAGCAATATGGAAAACTGGGGGGCAATTGCCAACGCCATGGGTGCCAGCTATCGTTCGCTGTGCCGGCCGGGCGATCGCACGGGGTTAGAGAAGGCCTTCTGGTCCGAAATCGTGCGCGAGCAGCTGCGCCAGGGCCATGCCGTGATGGCCTGCGTCCAGCACCAGGCCGTTCGCATTGAGGCCATCGACGAAAAGGGTTTGGTGGTCACCGTGCCGGATGACAGCCAGGGCTTCACCGGGTTGGGTGCCGGCTGGGCTGCTTACGAAGGAAAAACAAATCAGAAAGCCAACGGAAAACGCGGGCTGCTGGACTTCAATGCATTGGGGCAGGCGTCGTTGCAGTGGGTCATTGCGATGAGCTAAGTCCTGTTCGCGAGTGTGTCACCGGTCAGGTGCCATCTTTAGCCCCCGCTTGCCGGGGGCTTTTTTTTAAAGTCTGTGGAAAAAGTGCAATTTTGTGCTAGAAGCATGCGTGATTTGGCCGCCCGGAGGCAGGTTTTTGATTCAACGTCATGGGGTTAGGAATGGACAGCAAAAAGTTTGACACGAGGCTTATTGAACGCCACCTTGAGAAAGGGATGATTTCCGAAGCAGATTTGGCTGCACACCTGGAGGCATTGCCGGATTGTTCCGGGAAACTTGTGGCCTTTTCGACGCCACAGCCAATTGTCTCAGAATTTGAGGCCGAGGCTGATGATGAGGATGACTCAGAGGCCTGATATTTCGTGTAGGAGAGGTGACCATGTCTGACGGATCGACCAATGCTCATAAAGGCATGACGTTTTCGACCTTTGTATTGTCGCTTGGAACGACGGCGCTTGCGGCGCTGGGCCAGTGCGATGATCCTTCGTGCCTCGATTTTCCAAGAGATCCCGAAATTGCGCGCAACAACATCGATATTCTGATCATGCTGCGCCAGAAAACCATGGGAAACCTGAGCGATGAAGAGGCAAAACTCCTTTCCTCGATTATCTATGATTTGCAAATGCGCTATCTGACGGAAACGGAGCGCTGATTTTGGAGTTGAAGCCATGACAGGACTTTTTTGCGGTTGTTCGGATGTGCCGCGGGACAGCCGGGCGTTTTATCGGACGGCGACAGCTGTTGAGTACAGGGTTGGCCTATTTTCGCCGCCAAAGGCTCGCGTGCTGAAAGCGTGGGCAGAAGAAGCACAAAAGGCAGCTTCCCCAATGCGCAGCATTTGGGTGGCCTGGCAAGCCTTTACGCATCGGGCTGCCGATATCCGCAAGGGCCATGGGCTTAAGCTTCAGGAAGGCGAAAATGCCGCAAATCTTGGGCATTTTCGCGC
>WQTY01000326.1 GCA_009786045.1 Pseudomonadota bacterium
GTCGTCAGCGGCGTCGTTGTGGTCGGTCACGTACGAAGTACGCTCCCTTCCACGCCTCCTTGCTTCCTGGAATCTGCACCATTTCGACGCCGCGACCCTGCTGTCAGTGATAAGGCGAGTGCGATAGCGGCGCAGGGGGCGTGGCCCCCTCAAAAAAAAGCCCACATGTAGGCCTTGCGCAAGGCCCCCCTTAAAATAAAAGGCAACATTTTGTGCGTAATGGACGAAAAATCGTCAACGGGGCAAAAAATTATCAGAGGGCAACAACGCAGGGGCGAACGATGTGCCTGCATGCATGCTTATCGCACGGCTTCTGCATTTGAAGCACACCGTTTGCCCAGATCGGACCTTGGGGTAAGATCGGCACAGCGTTTAAAGTGCTGGTACGCCTTCGCGACTTCGCCCATCCTGGCATAAATCAGCCCCAAGTGCAGGTGGGGTTCGGGGTAGTTGCCGCAGGCTGCGATGGCGTCATTGAGCGATTTGATGGCATCGGAATCGCGCCCGATTTCCTGGTAAATGATGCCCAGATTGTTCATGCCAAGGCAGAGATCCGGATTGAGGAAGATGGCCATTTCTGTTTGTTCGCGCGCTTCCGGGAGCATCCCCATCTTGTAGTATGCCCAGCCCAGGTTCACGAAAGCCAGCCATGGGGAGGTGTAAAGCGGCGATTGGGTGAGGGCCTTGAAGATGACAGCGGCAGCCTCCCACTGCTCCAGAAACAGGTAGGCAACGCCCAGATTATTCTTGCATGTCAGCATGTTCGGATTGGCCTCAAGCGCGCGTTTGAAATGCGTCACAGCTTCTGAATACTGCTTTCTCCCCATGCGGATGAAGCCCATCAGATGGTTTGCCTCGGCATGATTCGGATCACTGGCCAGCACCAGTGCCAGCGAGCGAATGGCCTGAGCCGTCTCGCCCGCGTCGAAGAAGTTCACGGCCATCTGGTAGTCGATATCGACTTGCTTTTTGGTTTCGATGTCCTTCTTGGATGCGGCACACCCGAGTGCGAGCACTCCAAACAGGACGATAAGGAAGGCGAAGAGGGAGCGAGACAGAGAAGCATGCCACTGCGCGAACAACATATAAGGAATCCTGGCTAAAAAAATGTCAGAAGCGCCTTAAGATCGTTTTTGTCGGACGCCGACAGGCGCTTTTCCTGTGGTGCGCCGGGTGGATCGAACAAACCGGCGGGATGCGTGTTATCGTCATGGCCAAAGGAAAAGGGCAAATTTTTGAGGATCTGCCGATAGCTTGGCGAGCTCTGGAGCGTAGGCGCCAGGACAATGCCCTGGTGCCTGAGATGCGCAAGAATCTCGATTTCGAAGGCGCAGGCCTCACTCGATTTGATTTCTTCCGGGCCGCACCGCCAAATCTCGGCCGGACGATTGGCCAGAGACAAAAAAACCAGGTAGTACTGCATACGCCCCGACAAGGCATAGACGGCGCACAGAGTCGCCGAACCTGTAAAAGCCGTGCCACTCATGAGCTGAATGCGATCGACATCCCCAAACCAGAGTGAAACCAGGCGCTTTGCGGTTGTCGGAATAGACAACGTCTGCAAATGAAAGGCAATTTGCGATGCGCTCATTCTCTCTCCTGCGGCTCACCCGGTTTACATAGAATATCCAGACGATCAACAGGGTTACACAGCTCGGAACCTCGATCGTTCAGTGTCATCTAATGGCGCTGGGCATCGCTGTCAAACCCTTGCTTGCGAAAATAATCGATTTCGAGTACCCTTAAGGATCCGAGGAAGGCCTCGAAAGGTTCATACAGAACCTTGTGCTGGCCTGCTCTCATGGAATTGTCAATATCAACACACTATTCGGTAAGGAGAGAGCCAATGAGCAGCAATGATGCATCCCTGAGCCAAGCGCTGAATCAGTTGTCGAAAGCCACCGATATCGGTCTGAACGACGAAGTGGCAGAGGTCGCGCGCGTAAAAAAGGCACGTGCCGACGTCACAGAACATGCACGCAAAAGCGGTGACAACGCCGGTAAACTCTTATCCAACCTGCTTGGCGAATCGAATGCCGAAATCGAAGCCGAGGAGGAGCGAAAGCTGCAGAAAGTACGTGAGGCAGAAGCCAGACAGCGGGCAGAACAGGAAGCGGCTGAGGAGAAAAAGCGGCGCGAAGCCACCAGCAAACTGGCTGAGGAAAAGCGGCGTCTGGAAGAAAAAGAGCAGCGGCGTTTGCAGATGCTGGCTGACCTTGAGAAGAAACGGCGCCTGGAAGCAGGCGAGGTCGACGAAGAGGAAGAGGCCCAAAAGCGGCAGCAGGCCGAGCAAGAAGCCAGACGCAAGGCCGCAGAAGAAGCACGCGAGCACGATGAACAATTCAAGCTGAAAAGCCTGATTCTCGAGAATCAGGTCAAACTTGATCTCATGAAACCCAAACCCGTGGATCCCGAAGTCTTAAGGCGCGAAAAGCTCAAAAAGCGCATCATCATCGGATCCGCCGCAGCCGCTGTCGTGCTGGCCATCGGAGGCGGGCTTGGATACTATTTTGCCACCCTCAAGGCGCCCGACTTTTACAAACTCTCTCCGAGCTACGAATCGACCACGCTGGCACTGACCGCCATCCCTTCGGCAGGCTTCGAAACCCAGGTGCTGGCCCTGCAGCATGTCGTCCAGGAAGCCCCCAAAAGCGATACGGGCCCTACCAGACCCCGACCCGGCACAAGACCAGTACAACAGACACAACAGACAAACCGGCCTAGCGCAGCAGATATTATCGGTGGCAACACGATTACATTTTAATGTTAATGGGATGGTTCAGGGTATAAGCGGCAGCTGACCAGACAAATACCGTTGCGCTGCCATCCATGCACCGCGCGAAAGCGCGCGGTGCTTTTTTATTTGGCACACCATACTCAATTCCCCCATGATGAAGGTCAACGTGTCGTCAACCTCGCCCGTTCAGCAAGAAAACACGCCTGCGAACCCTCAGCCTGCGCAGGCTTCCCCGCCTGCCGGTTACGTCGCCGACAACACTGCGCTGTCTGGCGAAAACCTTCTGGGCGAAAGCCTTCTGCATGCACCTGCACCCGCCGAATCACTGCCCAGCGCACCGCCCACCAGCCACATTGCCGATGACACCACGCTGTTTGGCGAAAGCCTTCTGGGCGAAAGCCTTCTGTACCCCACTGCACCTGCCCAATCCTCGCCCAACGCACCCATCAAAAGCATCGCCCCCACGACCGACAATACCACCCGACCCGCCAAAACCACACTCTCCCCTGCGCTCGCCGAAACCCTGGAGCCTGCCGAAACCACTTCGACACCCGATGACGAGTCCATAAACGGCAATCTCATGCGCGTGCCCGGCCGCATGCCCATCATGCCGCTAACCCTGCTTCAAATGCTCTTTTCAGTCATCGCGTTAACCGCCGGCACCGTCCACTTCTCACTGGTATCGACAAACTATCTCTTCCCCCTGGCAGTCCTGCAAATCGTCCTCTTCGCCCAGATTTTTCTCTACCACTCCTCCTTCCGCGCCCAGCGCCAATCCCTGGCCATCATCCACATCCTCATGACCCTCGGCATGGTGGCCGTCGTCGACTGGGCACTGCTCGATCTTATCCTGTATCCCCCCACAGCCGACATACCCCACCACTTCCTCTACCTCGCGATTTGGGCGTTTACGATGATTCCCCTCACC
>WQTY01000327.1 GCA_009786045.1 Pseudomonadota bacterium
CCCGGACGCTGTACCTGTTGCCCATGTCCTGAGCCCGTGCCTGGAGAAGATGCGCCCGCCTGTGGGGCCGTATGCCGGCCGGGACTGTAGTTCGCCATACCAACGGTGCGGCGATCGGTGTCGCGATAGCGAGGGGGAGGGCTCGACGTATAATAGGCGCCCAGATCGTAGTGCGGACGGCGATTATCGTAGTAGTTGTTGGTGGAGCCGTAATACTGGTAGTAACTGTGATTGCCATGGCGCGTGGTGTTGTAGCTCCCAGACGGTGACCAGTGATGGCGGTGTGGACCGCTGATGTAGCACCAGCCATTGCCAACAGGAAGCGGATGAACGCCCATGTAGTTGTATGTGTTGAAGCTGACATTGGAAACGTAGTAGGAAGGATCCCCTACGAAGACATAACGGTTGCTGTCCATGACATAGAAATCGTTTGAATCCGGGCGATACGCATGGGTGTGTGGGCCGATGACGTCACACCAGTCATGTGAATCGCGAATGTCATAGACAGGGTGTGGTCCATAATAGGACGAACTTGCCACAGGTGTGCTTATGGGGCGACTGCTGCTCGTGTGCACGTAACAGCCTGTCAGGCCAACAACCGGCAGCGTTAACAATGTTAATAACGACAATTTCTTAAACATCACATCCTCCTGTTAGAGCGATTCAGCGCCTCTTAGCCGACTTTTTTGCGAAATCAGGTGTGCTCGACAACCTTGCCAAAGACTCAGGACATAAGAAGTACAATTCGCGTGCCATTCGTGACACAAATTTATGTACCGATGGGTTTTCAGGAATAGAGGCGCGTATTGGCGTATGTGTTCGCCCGCTATTGGCTGCGCCAATACGCGGCGCGGGCGCGGCTATCGTGTATTCACGATACGCCGCGCCATCATGCGGGGAGCAAAAAAGATGCGCATGCCGCACAGGAGGTGTTGTTGCCTTCTCAGTTTCTTCGGCCGATCCATGCAGCGATATCGTCGAACACTTCGTCTGGGATGCTGGATTTGAGGTTGTATTCCTGCAGGGCCTCTACAAGGTTCGTTGCCGATGATGGCATGAACAGATGGTTCAGGCCGTCGTACAGCTTAAATTCAGCATAGGGCTCGCCTGAAAGTGCATCGACATACATTTTATAGTCCTTGTCGGCGTAAACCTGCTGGTCTGCGCTGCCTTGCAGAATGAATATTGGTTTTTTTAGTTCTTTGATGGTGTCAATGGCGTTGTATTGTTCAAGTGTGTAGAGATAGTAGGCTGGCATTGTATAGACAGTGCCTGCCTGCTTTGCTTCTTCTGCGGACATCGCTCTTAGGGCGATGGCTTCCTGATTCCATCTGTCTTGATTTGCGCGGCTTAATTCTGCCAGATCAGTTTGTCCTGCTGCCACGTAGGCCTTGTAGGCATCGGCATTTTGGTCGATTAAGGCATCCAACAGGCTGCGCGGCACGCCGGCAAGCAGTATCATGCCTGCGGCGGAGGCACCTTGGGCAAGGAACATTGGGGCTAACATTCCGCCCTGACTGTGGCCGAGGATGTAGACTTCACCAATGCCTTCGAGAGATTTTGCCAATGCTGTTGCAGCAAGCACGTCCTGCACATATTCATCGTCGACAGTGATGTTGGGAAGTGCTGCCATTTTTGCTGGGTAGGCATGGGTGCGCTTGTCATATCGCAGTGTGGCGATGCCGCGTTTGGCGAGCCCGAAGGCGAGTTGACCAAACACACGATTGGGACCAACGGTTTCGTCAAAGCCATGTGGACCAGAGCCCTGAACGAGTATGATGAGAGGGACAGCAGGTTGTGTGGACTGTGGTTTGACGAGGCGCCCCTGCAGGGGAAAGCCGGTGCCGGCATCGACGGCGATGGGGGTTTCAACAAAGCCTTCTGGTGGTGCAATGGGTGGTTCAATATCGTTCTGTGGAGGGAGAAGCAGGAAACCAGCAACGCGGCCTGCAGAGTCTATGTCGATTTTGAATCGCTGCTCGTCCTGAGCCGTGACGATGTGGGCTATCAGACTCTGTCCTGGTCCATCATTAATGGCAGCAATGCTTTTGAATGCGCCAAGCTGCGCTTTTAATGCCTGAAAAAGAGCCTTTGTTCCGCCCATGGATTCTAAAGCAGCTTTCATCTCGTCGGAGAGCATCGCGTCCGATTCGTCATATCTGCCATCAATGATCAGCTGCAGGTAGGTGCGGGCGACTTCTGACATGTTTGCTGGAGGAAGGACAAATAAACCCATGATGCGGCCTCCTGAGTCTGTGGCGATTCTGAGCAGCCGCTCTCCCTGGTCGGTCATGAGATGGGCTATTGTAGTGTGTATCCCCTCATTTGTGCTTTCATCCTTTAGGGCGACGATGTTTTTGAACACACCAGTCTGTGTGTATATGGCAGACTGAATGGCCGACTTCGAACCACCCATGGACTCGAAAGCTGCTTTCATTTCGTCAGAGAGCATGGCGTCCGACTCGTCATATTTGCCGTCAATGAGCAGCTGCAAATAGGTTTGGGCGATGTCCTTCGGGGCAGAGGACACGGCGAGGGATGTGCCGGTTTCGGCGCCCTGGTGGGGCGTACTCGCACAGGCGCAGGCGAAAGCAGATAAAAGCGCAGCGCAGAGCAAGGCGAATTTGTACTTCTTCAAGGGTCAGCTCCTTATCCTTAAATAATCATTGGCCATCAAAAATGGCTGCCCCCCAACAGGGGGCAAAAAGTCTGGCACAGATCGCGCACAAAGTCGACACATTCAACGATTTGCGATGAATCGCCTTTGGTTTTCAGATATAATGGTGGCATATTGAACGGTGTACGGTGGTGTTTTTGGCGTGTCAGACAAATCGGAGACGTGAGTGATGAGACGATTTTTTGCAATCTTCGCGACAGTTCTTTTGGCTGGCACTGCTTTTCCCGATGGCGGATCGACTGAGGAGCGTATTCCGCGGGAGGCACGCAAAGCAGGCGAGGAGGTCAGCGGCTTTTTCATGATGCTGGCAGATGTGGCAGAGGGTGACGTTTCCTGTGCGGAAATTGCCAGGGCGCTGGAGGATTTAGATAACCCGGCGAGGCTTAATGTGTACAGGAATCGCCTTGAGAAGGCTGGCAAAACGTTGCAGACCTTTCCGGCGGAGGTTGTGGAGGCTGTCAATCAACGCATGATGAAAGATTCGCGGGCAGCCAGCAATCTGTTTGAAAAGAGGGTAAAGAAGTGTGCAGATACGCCGGAATGGGATGCGATTGAAGCAAGCTGGGGGAGTATCGTTGCCTATGCTTTTGACAGTGAACCGTCTCCGAAAGAGACAGAGGCTGCTGTCCGGGCCGCCACGGAAGCTGCGGATGCCCACTACAACAAGCTTATTGCCGCCCTGAGGCATCCGACGTGTCCTGAGGTTTTGAAAGCGCTTGAAGCGCTCGACAGGTCTGCATGGTATGCTGAACGCAAAAAAGTTACCGCTCGCTGGAGGGCGCTTCCTTTGGTGGTGCGTCGGGAGGCTTATGCCAGGTACGAGAAGGTGCTGGAAAAACGGATGAACCCTGTTGCAGAGGAACTTGCTGCGAAGTGTGAGGATGATTTCAAAGCGCTCGTGCGCATCCTTGAGCAGCTAATGGATAAGGAGTGAGCAGCATTCTGGACGAAAAAATCGTCAAAGGGGGGGGAGATATTTGGGTA
>WQTY01000328.1 GCA_009786045.1 Pseudomonadota bacterium
GTTGCGGGGCCGGCGATTGAGGCCCCGCACAGGGGGTAGCCGCGTATCGCACTCGCCTCGCAGTCGCCCAAATGTGCCTCTTCGTCGTCAGCGGCGTCGTTGTGGTCGAGAGTATGCTCCCTTCCACGCCTCCTTGCTCTGCACCATTTCGACGCCGCGATAGACCGTCGGTGCTAAGGCGAGTGCAATAGCGGCGCAGGGGGCGTTGCCCCCTCAAGGGCATGGCAGCTCAGATTACTGCTGTGAAAAGCTCAACGTGCCATTTCGGACGACCAAGGACGACATTGCCCCGGTTTCCTGTGTGCCGCTTTGCATGTCCTTGATGGTCAGCGTGCCGTTTGAGAGCTCATCGCTGCCAATGATGACCACATAACGTGCTCCGCGTTCGTTGGCATACTTGAATTGTCTGGCCAGCTTGTCAAAGCCCGCATAGAGTTCACATGACAGCCCAAGGGTGCGAATCGCACGCGAGGCCGCAAGGGATGCCGGCAGTGTAGAGGCGTCAAACAGGGTTACCACGGCATCGACGCCACTTGGCATCTGTGAGAACATCCCGCGTTCCTGCATGATGACACAGATGCGTTCGAATCCGAGGCTGATGCCTACGGCAGGGATATCGCGCCCCGAGAATGTGCCAATCAGATGATCGTAACGGCCTCCGCCCGCAATGCTTGAGTCCAGGCCTTTTGCCTGAATTTCGAAAATGGCGCCTGTGTAGTAGTTTAGCCCGCGCGCAAGCGACGGATCGACCAGCAAACTCTCTCTGCCGCAGCCAAATTGCTCACAGGCTGCGACGATGACGCGAAGATCGCGCAAGGCAGTCTGTGCATCCTCGCGCCCCTCAAACAGGTGCTCCAGACGTGACAAGGTCTCTTCGTTCGTGTCATTGATACCGATGTGCGTGAGCAGCGCCTGGGCGCTGGCTTCGGAGATTCCCCGTTCACAGAGTTCTGTTCTGACCCCCTCAGGCCCAATTTTGCCAAGTTTGTCTACTGCCATGATTGCCGTCGTTTCCTGCGACAGATCGATGTCGCAGACTTCGACGAGTGCCCGCAGGAGGCGCCGATCGTTGAGGTGGATGCGAATGCCGTCAAATTTTAAGGCGTCAAAGACATCGCTCACGGCATGAAGCAGCGAAATCTCGGCAAGGGGTGCGCGCGCCCCGATCACGTCGATGTCGCACTGGTAGAATTCACGAAAACGGCCATGCCCGGGGCGATCTGCACGAAATACTGGCTGAATTTGATAACGCTTGAAGATTGAACCAATTTCGTGCTGGTGCATTGCCACAAAGCGAGAAAGCGGCACGGTCAGATCATAGCGCAGTCCAAGGTCGCACTGGCCTGAGGCGGCTTTTGCGCCACGCATCAGTATCTTGAACAGAAGCTGGTCACCCTCTTCGCCGTATTTGCCTGTCAGGGTTTCGATATTTTCGATCGTCGGTGTCTCAATGGGCTCGAAACCGTGCTGAGTGTAGACCCGGCGTATGGTGTCCATCACCGCCTGGCGCTGACGCATTTGCTGGGGAAGGAAATCCCGTGTCCCTTTTGGAATGCCCGCTTTTTTGCCCATGGCATTGATTCCTTTTTCTTTTTTATGTGGGGGAACTTGTTCCCCCACACCCCCCTGCAATGCTGCGCATTGCAGGGGGGTAGAGGACGAAGTCCATCGTTTTTGGCCAAAATTGTCGTTTCTTGTGTCAGTTTTTCACCTGCGGTGGCAGGCAAGGCACTTGCCACCAGCATTGGCTGCGTCCCCGTCAGATTGGTGTCATTATTTAAGCTGAAAGTGCTCTAAAAAAAAGCGCATGTTTTAAACATGCGCTCTGACAAATCGTCTCAATTGGGGCGAGATCTGCGAGATCGCACCATGGTTCACCGCGAGGCTTAGACCATGCGGGAGTAGAACTCAATGATGAGGTTATCCTTGAGATCCGTAATGGGCACGTCTTCGCGCGCGGGGGCTACGATCATCTTGGCTGTCTGCGCATTGGCATCGAATTCGATGTACGACGGCCGTGCCAAAGAAGGCGTTGCGACGTTTTCCTGGATGATGGCGATCTTTTTGCTTTTTTCGCGCAGGGAAATCACGTCGCCGGGACGCACCTGGAAGCTTGGGATGTCGACTTTGCGGCCATTGACCAGGATGTGACCGTGGTTGACCAGTTGGCGCGCGGCGGGAATGGTCGGGCCGAATCCGATGCGGAACACGACATTGTCGAGCCGGCTTTCCAGAATCTGAACCAGGCGCAGACCCGTGTCCAATTTGCTGCGCATGGCAGCTTTCATGTAAATGCGCATCTGACGTTCGCTGATGCCGTAGTTGAGACGAACCTTTTGCTTCTCGTCCAAGTGCTCACGATAATCGCTTGCTTTTTTGCGGCGATTTGCACCGTGCTGACCGGGAGGATTCGGGCGGGAGTCGAACGACTTGCGCGAAAGCCCGGGAAGGGATTGTCCGAAACGACGAAGAATTTTTACGCGTGGGCCGGTATAGCGACTCATTGTCGAGGCCTCTCCTTAATCAAAAAGTCAAAAACGCACGACGGACGTGCAACACCATATTCCCTTTTGCGGCGTCAACCGCACAAAACGGCACATCGGTGGCCGCCGAAAAATGACGCCGGCTTCTACCACTTCGTGCCGAAATGTCAAGACCCGTTATGCATTTCAAGGCCAATGGGCTCAAAACCAAACGCGTCGAAGCGAAAAGACAAAAAAATCCTCGCCCGGCAATCTGAGGGCGAGGCAAAACACACTGGGGGACGCGCGAAGACCTAGGCAAACATCGCGCGAATCTCTTCTTCGATTGCCTCCGCAGGGCGCTGAAGCGAAATCGACAGCTCCTGGACGATCAAACCAATCGCTGTATCGAAGAGGCGACGCTGGCCGAAACTCAGATCCTTGACATTCTTAAGGTGGTAGAGTTCGCGCACCACATCGGCAACATCTTGTAGGCAACAGCTCGAAAGCTTGTCAAGCAAAATGCGCTGACGCTTTGTCCATGGCACGGCTTTGGACGCGGGCGGGGCTTCTTTGAGTGAGGCGATAATGCGATGGGATTCTTCGGCTGTTACGATAGCCCTGAGTGCGCCGCGCTCGGCTTTTTCCGTCGCAATCATGACACGCCTGGGGGCCTGCATCAACTCCAGAACATATACTTCAGCGCCTGGTCCAAACAATTCGTTGGACTCAATCGCCACAATTTCGCCTACGCCATGGCTGGGATAAACCACCCGTTCGCCAACTTGCCATTTGACCAAATGCCCCTCAGTCCTCGTTGCGGATGTCGCCTTATTTCTGATTTTATTTGTTTCCAGCATCTGATTTCTCCTTGAATCTGCATAGAGCATGATCTATTTGGCAGCAAAATATTGGCAGCGGAAAGCTCACCCCCTTCAGGCCCTGAAACCAAAACGGAAAGCATTCTGGTTTTATTCCGTCAAAAACGTGCACAGGGGAGGACGGGCAAATCTTGGTTTTCACCAGATTCTCACACCGACGCGCCATATGATATATATTTTTTCGAAAAAATCCAGCCCACTGGCATATCGCAGCAGGGCAATCGCTTGAAAAAGTAGTTGACATTTGAGGAGCCAGGCTAGGAGAGGGTGGGCATGTAGTGGTTCTTTGTGCTTGTCAGGCAGACTATGATT
>WQTY01000329.1 GCA_009786045.1 Pseudomonadota bacterium
CCCCCAGGCTCCCCACGAGCCACCACCCATCACGGATGACCCTTACCAGCCACTGCTCGAAGCGGTCACCCTCTGCGGCCGCGCCCTAGCCAACCCCATGCTGCGCGATATCCTGCGTCAGGCTTTCCGAGACCTGAAACAAACCCAAACCCAGGCACAGCAAAAACTGCCAGGCTGGTGCACACATGCCGAAGACTATTACGCATTCAAGGCGCAGGCCATGATAGACTGGCAATCTGTCCTCCAGAAGATATACGATGCCTGTCTGGCTTGCCTGACGCCCCAGGAAATCGAAACCCTCACCACACTCTCTGCCAAAGAGAAGGTCCACGCCATGCAGCTCGGCCACGAAGCCGCCCAACACTACCAAAAGGCGCGAGCGCGGGAAAAACTGGCACAACATTTCGACCTGTTGGCACTCTTCGAGATAATGTAGTTTTTATGCGGGGGAGCCAGCTCCCCCGCACCCCCTGCAGTGCTGCGCATTGCCTGTGGCTCATACACTAATCGGCAACATACTGCGTCAGAATGCAGGTCACATTGTCCTTGCCGCCATTATCGCAGGCCGTCTGAATGAGACGCTGAACACCGGTGGGAAGGTCATCGCCGGTCTCGCGGAGAATCTGCTGCATCTGCGCATCCGTGACTTCACCCGAGAGACCGTCCGTGCACAAAAGGTAGATATCTTTGTGCTGAGGCACTTCAAAGCTGACATCGACCTGAACGTTGTCCTTCATGCCGAGCGCACGAACGATGACGTTTTTATGCGGGAAATTCTCGATTTCTTCCGGTGAAAGAACCTTCATGCGGATGTAATCGTTGAGCAGAGAATGGTCTTCGGTCAGAAGCTTAAGCTCTCCCTGGCGCATGCGGTAAATGCGGGAATCGCCAACGTGGCCAAGATAGGCACCATCCTTCGTGAAATTGATGGCAACCACCGTCGTTCCCATACCCTTCTTCTTGGCGTTGGCCAGAGCTTCCTCGTAAATGCGAAGATTGGCGTACTTGATGGCAGTCACCAGACGATTTTCTTCGTATTTCTTTTGGCGATCCATCTTAAACGGCCATGTGATCTCGTCGTCTTCGGCAGTATCCTTAAAGAACTGGGAGACTGTTTCAACCGCCATCTTACTCGCCACCTCACCCGCAGCATGCCCTCCCATGCCATCGGCAACAATATAAAGGAGCTGGTCGTGGGCGACCAGGAAGTTGTCCTCATTATGGTTGCGTTTTTTACCGACGTTGGTGTCGCCTGCCTTGCGAATTGTCATCTGTTCTTTCCTGTCGCTGGCTTCAAGACTTGAGGAACCCGTAAGCCCGTAAGGACGATGCCCCGGACGTAAATTTCCTCGATTCTACCTTCATTTGGCAACCCTGTCAACAATTGCCAATGCCATCAACGTGATATGGGCATTGCCAACACGTTATTATGAACGCCACAGAGATGGAGGAAATTTCCCCGCATGCCGTTGTTGTTCAGTTGCACAAGTGTGGGCGCATGGAATACAACGCACCTGCCAGCCGAGACCGCTGTCCTGCGGTATGAGGTTTGCCCGCTATGCAAAGCCACAGCCAGAGTTCATAGCCACACGCGTGGGGTATTGGGATGGATGAAACTAAGGAACACAAGCCCGGAAGACTTAAGCGCAAATCGAAGCGTTCGGCTTCGGCAAGCTTCATGGCGCTGCCAGCTGTAGACAGTGGCGAGATTCTTCGGGAAGGAGCGTTACTGGGAGACGAACTTGTCGACAGCAAAACCGATTTGCCGAATTCATTGCTCGATTTCGTTATTGATTCAACGCATGCGTCCGGCACATTCGTGACGCCCCCGCCCCCCGACGAATGGTCAGATGCCCAAGCGCAGCCATCGCACTTTGCTTCGTCCAGTCCTGGCTCCAGGTCCCTGGCCCAGGCAGAGGCTCCTTTTCAGGCTGCGCCCGTCTCCGAACGCCATACCTCAAGNCCCCTGGCCACATTGGCCACCAGACGGCGCATGCCCTCCAAGACCGGCGACGCCAGCCGCGACCACATCCGCGCCTCCGCCCTGGCCGATACCCTGCCTTCTTCGGCAACTGTCCCCCGACTGACTTCCGCGCATGACTCGCCACTCACCGATCCTCAAAACCCTCACGGACGCTTCGAGACAGCCCTCGCTCAGGCAGAGTCCTCGGCAAGACACGCCCTGGATGCACTGGCACAAATCCAGAGCATCCAGGTGCGATCCGAACGGCGCCAGTTCTTTAATTCCGCTGCCGCCTATGCCCTGTTCTGCATCGTCATCGCCGTTGGTCTCTACTTTGCCATCAACTACAAAGCTTCCTCGAAATACCACGAAATTCAGTACAAAAACGAGATCTACCAGAACACCCTCCACGCCAAACGCATTCTCGAAGACGAATTCGAGCGCAACCGACTCGCCTCTTCGGCAGCCTTCGAAGTCTACCAGCTCACCGAACAGGGCCGCTTCGAAGAAGCCATCGAACGCTTTACCGCCGTGCGCGCTACCCTTAACCACCCCGCCGAAACCGCCCTGCTGGAATCCCGCATCGACGGCATCCGCTGGCGCCTGGCCGACAACGCCTATCACGACGGCGTTATCCTCTATAACGAACAAAACCTCGAACAGGCACGCGACGCCTTTTTCAAAAGCCTGGCCTACAAAGAAAACACGGCTTACACCCACATGCTGCACTACTACCTCGCCATGAGCCTATTCCAGCTCGGAGATTTCGAAGGCGCACGGCGCTATTTCGAACAGGCCCAGGCCGGCAATCTCAGCCCTGACATGGACGCCAACACACGGTTTTACCGCGCCGCCGCTGCCGAAAGAGTCGGCGATGAATCCGAAGCATTCACACAATACGATCAATTCCTCAGGCGTTACCGCAACCACAGACTGGCCGATGAAGCCTCCAAACGCCGCGCAAGGCTCGAACGCAGCCGCCCCAGAGACTAAGCGATAAGGAACTCACCATGGATCTGACTGCCTTCGTCATTCTGTCGCCGGGCTTCGAAGAGATCGAAGCCATCACCGTCACAGACATCCTGCGCCGCATCCAGGCAAAGGCAGTACTCGTTGCACTAAACGACAATCTCGCCGTCATGGGCGCACACGGCATGGTGCTCATGGCAGAAGAGACGCTGCCGCGCGCCAATCTGAACCGCGGACAGATTCTCGTTTTGCCCGGGGGCATGCCAGGCGTAGAAAAAATGCTTGAAAGCGAGGCTCTGCTGGCACAAGTCGAGTCGCACCACCAGCAAGGCAAATGCCTGGCCGCCGTCTGTGCCGCACCGCTGGTTCTGGACAGGCTTGGCATCTTGTCGCCAGGCGGATTTACATGCCATCCATCGGTCTGGCCCCGGCTTAAAACACAGGGCGTGCAGGATGTGCCCGCCATGATCCGCGAATCGGTGGTAACGGGACGCTCTGCCGGGTGCGCGATGGCCTGGTCACTGGCTCTGGTCGAACATTGCCTCGGCCACGTTCCAGAAAACCTTTTGGCGGGCCTGCGTCTGCCATAACAAAGACAGCCGGAACGAAAAACGGACGACCGGGACAGTCGCCCCTACAGTTTTTTTGTGGGGGACGTTGTCCCCCTGCGCCGCTATCGGCTGTAGTAACGGGCGACCAGGGACGGTCGCCCCTAC
>WQTY01000330.1 GCA_009786045.1 Pseudomonadota bacterium
CGCGTATTGGGCTGCTGCCCAATAGCGGCGCAGGGGGCGCGGCCCCCTACGGCTCGTCCTTGTGAAAATCGACGATGACCAGAGGGAACTTGGCCAGTCGTTGTCGGATGAACTTGATGATTTTATGGCGTACGATGTCTTCCATGATGCCGTGCCCGGCTGAGCTGGAGATGGCTCGGAGCAGTTCCGGTTCGAGTTCATCCAGCCACCCGTTGTTGTTGCAGATGCCTGCGGCATGAATTTTGAGTTGTCCGAGAAGTTGATCGCGCTGCCCGAGCATGCCGGAGACCGCTATGACGCCGTGATGGGCCAGGATTTTTTTCTCCTTGATGATGTCCGGGCTGAGGCCGTCGTGGCATTTGCCGACGACATATCGCCGTCTTGGTTCGAAGGCATCGACGATGCGGTGGGTATCTGGATAGACGATCAGGCACTGCCCTTCCTGCAGGGTTTCGGTGATCCTGGTATCGCCAAGGCGTTGTGCCAGTTTTCCGTGCAGTGTCATTCGGCGGTAATCGCCGTGAATGGGGACAAATATCTGTGGCGAGATGAGTTCGATGAGGAGTTCGAGCTCTTTCTGGCTTCCGTGCCCGGAGCTGTGAAAGCGCAGATCCGGCTCATCAACGACGCTCGCCCCCTGGCGATAGAAGCCGTTAATGATGGCATCAACGCGACGCTCATTGCCCGGGATCTGCCGTGCCGAGTAAATGAGCATATCCCCCTGGCGAAGCTTGAGCTTGGGGTGCGTTCCCTGGGAGAGCTTAAACAGCGATGCCGTTTTTTCGCCCTGAGAGCCTGAGACGATGACAATGATGTTGTCGTCATCGGAGGGAATTTCATCTTCCCTGAGGATTTCAAGCCCGGGGGGAATCGTGATGTAGCCGAGTTCGCGGGCAATGGCCAGATTGGAAACCATTGATCGGCCGCAAATTGCAAGCTTTTTTCCGACATTTCCTGCTGCATAGATGATCGACTGCAGCCGGCCGATATTCGATGCAAAGAGCGTAATAAAAATCCGCCCCGTCTCCTGCCTGATGCAGCGCTGCAGGTCATTAAAGACATCCAGTTCGCTTGTGATGGCATGTTTGTCGGCTTCGACATTCGTGCTGTCGCTCAAAAATACGCGCACGCCGCCATCGCCGAGAGACTCAAATCGTGCCAGGTTTGTCTTGGCGCCCGACATGGGTGTGTTATCGATTCGCCAGTCGCCGGAGTGGACGATCTTTCCAACGGGTGTGTCAAAGGCAAACGCCAGGCTTCCGGGAATGGAGTGACAGACATCAATGAATTCGACCTGAAGGTCGCCAAAGGATGCCGTCGATTTTGGCCTGACGAGACGAAAGTCGACATTGCCCAGCAATTCGTGCTCCTCTAAGCGGCGTTTGATAAAGGCAATGGTGATGTCCGTCGCATAGATGGGAAGTTTCTTGCGAAATCCGTGCTTGTGCAGAGCGGCGATCAGGTATGGTATCGCCCCAACGTGATCCTCGTGGGCGTGGGTGATGAGGAGGGCATCCGGCGGAGCGGCCTCCAGCATCGTGAAATCCGGGGTGATGAGATCAACGCCCAGATCGTCGTCTGCGGGGAACATCACGCCGCAATCGATCAATACGCGTGTTTGGGACGTTTGAATGAGAAGACAGTTCATGCCAAAGACGCCTGTCCCCCCTATTGATAGAATCTTTACGCAAGGCTGCGTTGCCCCGGCCGGGGCCGCCAACAAACTGTCTGTCATGCCACAATTGCTCTAAGTACGGTGCGCGTCGTCAGATGGTTCATCCTGTGCAGTGGTTCGGCGTACGAAAACCTTCTCAATGCGCAGTCGCTTCATGACAACGACTTCATAAAATAAATCCTGATACTCGACGCTGTCATGCACCTTGGCAACGCGTCCCAGTATCTCCATAATAAAACCACTCACGGTGTCACTCTCGGCATCGATTGATTCGGCGCCCAGTGCATCCGTCAAGTCATCCAGCAGTGTCTCCCCGTTGACAAGATAGCCATCCCCCTGCGGTTCAAACTCTGCCTGAGGTTCTGGATCAAACTCATCCTCAATATCGCCCACCAGGCGCTCAATGGCGTCTTCCAAAGTCAGAATGCCAGACGTGCCGCCATATTCGTCTACGACAACAGCCATGTGGGATCGCTGCTGCTGCAGCTTTTCCAAAACGTGCATGACCGTGGCCGTCTCGGGAATATACACCACGTCGCGCATCAGATCCTCAAGCGTCTGGCCGTCATTTTTCTGAAGCGAGACAAACACATCCTTAATGTGGACAATCCCGACGATGTCGTCCAGGTTAGTGCGGTAGACCGGATAGCGTGAGTGCCCGAGATCGAGGGCTGATGCCAGGAAATTCTCCTTCGCAACATCGCTCTGTATGGCGTTGATCTTGCCGCGCGAGAGCATGACTTCCTTGGCTGTGAGCGTCGAAAAGTAAAAGACATTCTCAAGCAGGGTTCCCTGTGACTTGGAAATCGTGCCATCATTCGAGGAGTGCTGGGCAATATTGCGCAGCTCCTCTGCCGAAATAGCCGCCGAGTGCCCACCCGAAACGGGCTCAATCTTGAACAGGCGAAGCAAACCGTTGCTCGCCGCTACCAGGAGATACATGACGGGGCTAAACACCGTGTGGAACACGCGCATGGGCATGGCCACGAACATGCTCACTTCCAGCGGCTTCGCAATTGCCAGACTTTTGGGCGCGATTTCGCCCACGACGATGTGCAAAAACGACACAAACGAAAACGCAATCGCAAAGCTTATGAAAGGCGTGACATCCTCAGGGATGGGCAAGCCCACCCACTGGATGAAGGTCAGCAAGTGGCTGTTGATCGCCGGTTCGGCCAGCCACCCAAGCCCAAGACTCGCTATCGTAATCCCGAGCTGAACTGCCGAAAGATACGAGTCGATCTCATGCAGTACCTTCAGAACCCGACTGGCCGAGCGGTTCCCCTCATTGCGAAGAACCTCAAGCTGAGACACGCGTACCCTGACGAGCGAAAATTCCGCCGCCACAAAAAAACCGTTCAGAAACAAAAGACCAATAGCAAGTAGAATGTCTATCATATGGCGAACAACAAAACACACAAACGCGCCGAGCCTGACGGCGCCAACGCCATTATTGGAACAAAAGTGGGATATAGCAACCATTATTATTGATAAACTCTGCCAACACGCATAAATGTGCCCCCCCATGTGCACTTTGGGTGCGATATCTGCTATGGGGGCTTGGTCACTCTGTGCGGCCCCGGCAGTTTTTGCACTTGCCGAGTGGGGATGGGTGACGAAGATAAGACTGGTAAGGGGCGCGATGGTGCGATTCTTGCTAGAGCTTCTTTCAAGGCCGAATGTCCGGCGTTCCATTGCCAGGAGTTGTGCCATGATTATTCCAGACTACCTCATCATTGACGAAATCAAGCGTCGCAAGGAAAAGCAATGGCAGCCGGAAATGCTCCGTTTGCCGCTCTACGTCCCTACGCCGGATGCCGACGAAGCCTCCAGAAAGCGGCAGAGTCCAGTCTGTGACGAAAAAGATCCCAAGCCAGGCGTCATCATCATTGATATGAACACTTACGAGCGTTTGCTCTGATTTGTTCGGGGGAGCATTGCTCCCCCCATACCTCATTTTAAGGCGGGCG
>WQTY01000331.1 GCA_009786045.1 Pseudomonadota bacterium
CACAAGGTCCGCCATGTGGCAGCATTACCGAAGCCGGGGTATGCAAAAATAACGTTTTGGAAGTGTGCGACGAACCAGATAATGCCACTTGGACACAGACTTGCGCTAACAGTCAGGATGGTTTTACCCAGTGTTCCGTCTATCTCGGGTTTGCCGATTGCCGGAAACCCTGCCGTGATGCCGGTGCCGCTGTCTGCAGGACATGGGCGGACGATGGCGATTACTATCTTGAACTTTGTGTGCCGGATGATAAGGACAAGAGCATACTTACCGTTGTTCAGGGGCAAGCCGTTTGCTATGGCGATAAGCTTTATTCATGCCTGGCGAATGGGTCGGCCTCTGTCGTGGACTGCAGTCTGGGAGGCGGGCGTTGCGATACCAGTGCATGCGTTTATCCGGCATGTACGATCGACAGGACACCGATTTGCTTTGGCCCCAAAGGCGATGCCATGCTCGTGTGCCAGGTGGGAAGCAATGGCGTGGTGGAAGGTATTGAACAGCGATCCATCCACTGCGATGCCCAGGGCAATTGCCAGGTGTGCGTGGATGGCGCTTTGACCCCCTGGCCATAATTTTCTTTTTTATGCGGGGGAGCCAGCTCCCCCACACCCCCTGCGTGCCTCCCCTTTAGGGGAGGTGTCGGCGAAGCCGACGGAGGGGTGCACGTATCGCTTGTGGGTGGAGGCAAAGTGTATCGTTTGTGGCCACATGCCCTGCATTGCGAGCAAAGAAGAGGCAGCCTTCTTAAGCTGAAAACACTTTAAATCGTTACATGCTGTAAGATGGTGTATGTTTTTTCGTCTGTACGTCCTGTGCGGATGGTCTACAATGTGTCCGCGTTTGTGGCGGGTGAGTTTTTGTTTGCCCGTTTTTCTTACCCTAATCCAAGTGAGTGTGTTTGTTCGATGACGACGATTCAATCTGTCCAGACTGAGCTGCAAGAGATCATCGCCGCTGCCTGCCGGGGCTTGGGCGGCACCGAGATAGCGGCTTCGTCGGTGGCACTGAGCCCCGTGCCCGAAACTTCGTTTGGCGATATTGCCATGGCCTGTTTTGCACTTCGCGGAAAACTGTTGGGTTTGCCCGAAGGTTTGCGCAACAATCCGGCAGCCATCGCCAAAGCGCTGGCCGAAGCACTGGCCGAGTGCGACCGCTTTGAGGAGGTTCGCGCTGAGGGACCATATGTCAACATGGCCTACAAGCCAGCGTGGCTGTCGCGCATTGTGCTGGGTGAAATTCTGGCTAAGGGTGACCATTTCGGTGACATGCCCAGGAGGCACGAAAAGATTGTCATAGAGTTTTCCGGACCGAACACGAATAAACCCCAGCATCTTGGGCACCTGCGAAACAACGTCATTGGGGAGTCGATGTCGCGCCTTTTGGACAAGGCGGGCTACGATGTGGTTCGCGTCAATATCATCAACGATCGGGGCATTCACATTTGCAAGTCGATGCTCGCCTATATGCAGCATGGCGAGGGGGCTACGCCTGCTTCGACCGGGATAAAGGGCGACCATCTGGTGGGCGGGTTTTATGTTCGGTTCGAACAGGCCTTCCAGGAAGAATTTGGGGCGTGGCTTGGGAGCGATGACGGCCTGGCGACATTCGAAGTTTGGAAGGCATCCGATGCGGGGCAGAAGGTACAAAAAGCCATCGACGCCTACGAAGCCTTGCCTGCCGAAAAGAAGAAATCCAAACCACCCGCCGATTTGCCGTCCGCCTTTAGGGCCGCCATCAAGGACAGGTACTTTAACGAAAAGAGTGCGCTTGGGCGTGCCGCCACCGCTCTTCTGGTTCGCTGGGAAGACGGCGATGAAGAAGTTCATGCGCTCTGGCAAAAGCTCAATGGCTGGGTTATCGATGGTTTTCTCGAAACTTACCAGACTCTGGGCATCACGTTCGACAAACTCTATTTCGAAAGCGAAACCTACAAGCTTGGCAAGGATTGCATTGCAGAAGGTTTGGCGCACGGCATCTTTCATCGGCTTGCCGATAATGCCGTGGCCTTCGACCTGAACCAGATGGGGCTCTCAGGCGATAAAATCGTCCTGCGCGCCAACGGCACGAGCGTTTATATCACCCAGGATATTGGCACGGCCATTGAGCGTTATCACGATTTCGCCTATGATCGCATGATCTACGTCGTTGCCGACGAACAGAACCACCACTTCCGCGTTCTGTTTGGTATCCTTGCCAAATTGCGCGAAGATTTGGCAAACCGATTCGAGCATCTCTCCTACGGCATGGTCACTTTGCCCAGCGGCCGCATGAAAAGCCGTGAAGGCACAGTTGTCGACACCGATTGCCTTATCGAAGAGATCACCGGGCTCGTGCGCGAAGTCATGGAAAACAAATCGGATCGCGAGCACTATGCCGAAGCCGACGAAACCGAAATCGGCCACCGCGCAAAAACCATCGCCCTGGCCGCCGTCAAGTACTTCCTCCTTGATGTCACGCCCGCATCATGGATGGAGTTTTGCCCCCACCGTTCGATTGATTTGCAGGGACGCACCGGCGCCTACTGCCTCATGAACTATGCACGGACGCGGTCCATCCTGCGAAAGGCCGGTTATGTGCCCGCCGAGCTCGGCGAGGACACCTTTGCTGCCCTCAAGACGCCCCACGAAAAGCGCGTCCTCCTGACACTCATGCGTTTCGGCTCCACCCTTCAATGGGCGGCGGAGAGCCGCGATCCCGCCAAACTCGCCGAATTCCTCTTCCATCTGTGCAAATCTTTTGCCTTCATCTTCACCGACAAAACCGGACACCCCATCCTGACCTGCGACTCGGCTGCCACCAAACGTGCGCGCCTGGCACTCGTCGATGCGCTGGGGCGCGTTCTCAAAATCGGCCTCAACCTTCTCGGCATTGATATCCTCGAAGAGATGTAAAGCGCCTTTGGGTAACGGTGCTATTGGCTGTGCCAATACGCACCGCGTGGCCGCGCTGTCTGCGATACGCGCGGCCGCCCGGCTATCGGCCTGCTGTCAGCAGGCGATACGCCGGGCTTGGTGTGCGTTTAAGAGGAGTCCCGGACTCATCCAACTAATAACCAATGCCCAGTGTGACGATGTGCCAGTCATGAGGGTTAACCTGGTGAAATGTGTAGTCGAGACGCAACTTCAGCCCATGCCAGGAGTCTCCGAGAGCATAGCTTACTCCCCCGCGCAAACGCAGTTCACGCGCAAATGAAAAAGGCGAAAAAGGCGTTGTCGCACGATCTTTTGCGCCAAATGCCCAGCTGGGTTCCGCCATGGCATACACAGCGATATCGTATGTCGGGTTGAGCCACACGCCAAACGTAAGCGGTACCCCGGCGCCAGGGGCGACGTGATCATCGCGTGACTTGCTTTTCGTCGACTTATAGCTGTCGACCATGATACCGGAAGCAATAAAGAAACTAAAGATGCGCGAGCCAACCCCCAGACCGAGTTTCATGCCGAGCGAGTAGTGGAAGAGCGCGTCTGGGACAGAGCCGCCGATCTCACTCCACACTTCATAGAACCCAGTGAGGAAGTTTTTGCCATAATACATGCCCAGATAGTCCATTTTCAGGGAAACGACATCACTGCCGCCCATGCTGCGGTGATAGCGCAAAGCATATCCGCTCATCCCTGCCCTGCGTTCCCTTGCCTCCGCCCTC
>WQTY01000332.1 GCA_009786045.1 Pseudomonadota bacterium
CGTTGTGCCTGTTTTGCACTCGGTAAGCCCGGATGCGGGTGCACCCGGCCAGCAGGTGTATTTTTCTGGCGAAAACGTTAAGCTCAACATGAGTGTCTGCTTTGGCAAAAAGTGTCAAAAAATAAATTCTGTTCAGGATAGCGCGCACACATACGGCACCGTGCCCGAGGGCTGTTCGGGTTATGTGGATGTGTCGATCAAAGCGGGCAAGAACGAGTCCATTCTCCCTGGCGGGTTTTATTGCCAGGATCCAGGCAATCCCGGGGATGGGCCCATTCGTCTCACCGCGGTGGTGCCAGCCAGTGGTAAACCAGGCGATGCGGTCAACTTTGTTGGCCAGAATATAAAAACCGGAATGTCGACGTGTTTTGGTGACACATGCCGTGAGATATGGTCCGTCGACATGATGAATGATCCAGAGAGGAAGGCGATGGCTTTTGTTCCGGAGGGTTGCTCAGGTTACGTGGACGTATCCATCCGCTCTGGCGAAAATCAGTCTGTCCTTAAGGGTAGTTTTTTGTGTCAGGGTGGAGGGGATAGCTCCGCCCCGAGTCTGCTGTCTCCTCCCATGGAACCCACGAGCGGCGCCGCAGGAGATCCCATCGCCATTCGAGGCAAAAATCTGGAGAAAACCACGAAGGTTTGTTTTGGCACAGTGTGTGCCGAAGGCGATGACATTATCAAGCCGAACGAATTTTTCCAGTTTGAGGATGCGATCATGGTCATCGTTCCAGCAGGAAGCGGCAGCGTTGCGGTGATGGTTCATGTGGAGGGCCATGCGCCGCTCAATGCAGGCACGTTTACTTACACGGCAGGTGGCGTTGGTGCCCTCACCATGGAACCCAGCAGCGGGGTTGCAGGGGATCCCATCGCCATTGGCGGCAAAAATCTGGAGAGCACCACGAAAGTCTGTTTCGGCGCGGTGTGTGTCGAAGGTGACAGCATTATTAAGCCAGATGATGTCTTCTCATTTGAGGATGCGATCATCGTCATTGTTCCCGAGGGAAGCGGCAGCGTTGTGGTGATGGTGCACGCGGATGGCACAGAACCGCGCAGCGCAGGAACATTTACTTACACAAAAGTCAATACCATCGACTGGTGCCGGTTTAACTATGTCCAGCGCACAGCCTTCACGAACGAGCCTTTTAACGCTTACGTCGAGGTCTACAAGAACGGCTGCACGCCAAATTCGGATACGAGATGTCGGGAACTCAGGGCAGAAGTGGGTTACAGCAGCTTGCTCACAAGTGATCCGTCCAGATATACATGGAGAAGAGCTACGCGCAATGCGCAATTTGGAGGCGAGAGTGCAGCCAACAACGACGAATACATGGCAGCGCTTACACTCAGTACGGGAAACTACAATCTGGCCGCTCGCTTTACCATGGATGATGGGAAACACTGGGTGTACTGCGACAGGGAAGGTTCCGCCAAAAGCCTCGCGGAAGCAGGACAGATACCCGTTGATGTCGGCACCAATCCGTCATTCATTTGGGGAGACGAGGTCACGTGCGGCATCATCAATCCAAAATCGTACACTGCCTCAGCAGGGAATACTCAGAGGATAATGATGGAGATCTACATTCATGGCTGTACAGGCAAACAGGGTGATAACAAGGACTGCGAAATGATCACGGGTGCCCTTCTCAGATATGCACCCACAGGAACGCCTCCGCCATATAGCGGGTGGGCATCTGCTGCCGTAGGAAAGTCTTCCGTCTCCGCCTCTTCAGAGAATAATGAGTTATTTGGCACAGACCTCATCATCTATGGTGCAGGCACTTACCACTATTTCTTCGAATTTGAACTCCGGCGCAGGCCTGGTCTGGCACCGCAGAAGGTCTATTGTTTCGTCGACTGGTCGCCTCTCCCTAACTACGGCGTTGCAACAATCCGGTAGTTCTGTGCATTTTGCCACTTTGCCCACGGGCAATGCTTCGCTGGCGTCCCCCTAAAGGGGGAGCAGTTCCCCCACAAAAGTGGTCGCGATGCGTTGGTGTGAAGTGATTGACAATGCAGCGGTGTCGGTTTTATAACCATGCCGTGCGTTTTCCGGGGTCACGGGAAGGTTTCCGGTGGCCGCTTCCGGTGACCGCTTTTGGTTTACTCAAGGAGGTTTTATGACCATCAAAGTAGGTATCAATGGCTTCGGTCGCATTGGCCGTATGGTTTTCCGCGCTGCTTTCGAGAATTTTAGCGATATTGAAATCGTTGGTATCAACGATCTCCTTGAGCCGGATTACCTTGCCTACATGCTGAAATATGACTCTGTTCATGGCATTTTCGATCACAAGATCGAGATCGATGGCACGACGCTCATCGTCGATGGCAAGAAGATTCGCCTGACAGACGAGAAGGATCCCGCCAATTTGAAGTGGAACGAGATTGGCGCGGAAGTGATCATTGAGTCGACGGGTATTTTCCTGACGGAAGAGACGGCCAAGGCGCATCTGGCAGCGGGTGCCAAGAAGGTTATTCTTTCTGCGCCCAGCAAGGATGACACGCCGATGTTTGTCTTTGGCGTGAATGACGACAAGTATGCCGGTCAGGCGATCATCTCCAACGCGAGCTGCACGACGAACTGTCTGGCGCCGATTTCGAAGGTTCTCCATGACAACTTCGGCATCAAGCGCGGCCTCATGACGACAGTGCATGCAACGACGGCGACGCAGAAGACGGTCGATGGTCCTTCGAAGAAGGATTGGCGCGGCGGCCGTGGCATTCTTGAGAACATCATTCCCTCCTCGACAGGTGCCGCCAAGGCAGTGGGCAAGGTTTTGCCTGCGCTCAACGGCAAGCTGACGGGCATGTCGGTTCGCGTTCCCACGTCTGACGTGAGCATGGTCGATCTGACGGTCGAGCTCGAAAAAGAAGCCACCTATGCAGAGATTTGCGCTGCCATGAAGGCGGCATCCGAGGGCGCGCTTAAGGGTATCCTTGGTTACACAGAGGATGCGGTCGTGGCGACAGATTTCCGCGGCGATGCGCGGACCAGCATCTTTGATGCAAAAGCCGGCATTCAGCTTGACAAGACCTTTGTCAAGGTCATCGCCTGGTACGACAACGAGTGGGCTTACAGCTGCAAGATGCTCGACATGGCTCGCGTTGTTGCCAAGTAACTGAGCTGGGAATCGGATTTCTCAGAGAGCCGGGGCACCGTTGAAAAGTCTTGTCGACGGGCTCTGGCTTTTTTTGCATCGCTTTTGCGCAGCAGACGATACCTGTTGCGTGAATCAATTTCGAGCGCTTCGCCGCTTACAGCGTTTTAAAATGTGGGCAGCGGCATAAATAAACAGCGTTTCTCCTGTTTGAAAGGCATCGGTGTGGTGCCAAAAATAAAAACATTTCGCCCTTCACCCACAAGCAATGCGCAGCATTGCAGGGGGTGTGGGGGAGCTGGTTCCCCCACGAAAAAATTAAAAGAGGAGTAAAAGATGGCATATCTGGATGGCATTAAGAGCATCGAAGCGCTGGACCTGGATGGCAAGCGCGTTTTTGTGCGCGTAGATTTTAACGTTCCGCTCGACAATGGCGTGATCACCGACGATTTTCGCATTCGTCAGGCGATACCGACCATTCAGTACATTATCCGAAACGGCGGCTTGCCCATCGTGGCGAGCCATTTGGGACG
>WQTY01000333.1 GCA_009786045.1 Pseudomonadota bacterium
GCTGGCGCGCGGAATCGCGGACAGGGGGGGGGAGAGGGCGGCGTATTTGGGGTATTTGCGTCGGTGGTATGAGGCTGAACGCGAACCGTTGTGCCGATCATGCCTGCGCGATGTGGTTTCTCTGGAGGGTGGGGGCTTTTCGGGTGTGGAGGGGGATGAAGGGATTGATGTTCGGCAAGATTTGGCTTCTAGTCCGTGGAAAGTTGTCGTAGAGGAGATCTTGCAGTATGTGCCGTGCACGTTGGCGTGGTCTGCCAAGTATCCGGTTCACAGGCGCGTGCTCGTGGATGGACTGAACTCTCGGGAAGAGGCCTGGCCCGTTCTCCATGAGGCATTAGCCGAGATGATTCAGAATATAGACTTCTTCCAGCAGGTAGTCAGGATGGATGAGCGCACCAATCAGCAGCGTCAGTTTATGGCGACATTAGACGATGCGATCGCCATGTATGCTGACGACGATGCCCAAAAGACTGCGCTTTATGTGAAGAAGTATCAGGTTGCCAGTGTTTTGGGGGATGAGCGTGCGAAGCTGATGTGTCTGAAAGAGATTCTTGAGATGAACTCGAAGGATCCTTTTGCCGTTGAGCAGGTTCAGTCAATGGATCTGGCTCAGCTCAAGCCGCATGCACAGATTCTGCTCTGCCAGCTTCAGGTCTTTATTTCAGCGACTCGCGAGATTCGTCTTGAGCGCCAGCTGTTGCTGGCGGATCTCTATGTCCGTTCGTCTCAATACAATAACGCCATCAATCTGTATCACGCGATTATCGATGATTGTCCCAGCCTGATTGAGCCTCGCTATCGTTTGCTTGCACTTTTGATTGAGCTTGAGAACTGGAAATCGGCGGAGAACGTTCTGCTTGGGCTTGTGAACCTGGAAGTGGTTCCGGAGCGGCGATATCGCAGTTTGGTGGAGCTTGCGACGATCCAGGATGAGCGCATGATGATGCCGTCGCGGGCATTGTTATCGCTCTTTGCGGCGATCGATATCTTGCCGCTTTTAGAGGAGCTGCATCCGAAGCTGTGTGAAATATCTGACAGGCTGCACTCTTATTCGCCGCTTATTGATAAGTATGAAGAGCTGGCGAAGTGTGCTGCAGATGTGCGGGTTCGGCGCATGGCGATTTTCATGTTGGCAAATGTGTACTTCCATCGTCTTAAAAAGCCTGGTTTGGCGTTTAAGGTTTTGGGGGATTTTCGCGAGAGTGCCGGTGGAAAGGATATAGATTTTCTTCGTCTGGCTTCAGAGTTTTATCGGGAGGCCGCGCACTGGGAGGGTTACATTGAGACACTTGGTGCGNTCATAGAGGTTTCTGACAGCCGGGAAGAGTGTGTTCGGGCATGTCTCAGCATTGCCCAGATTTATACGTTGAATTTGCATCATCATGCTCGTGCTTCCCACTATGCGCGCATGGCCAGTGAGATTGGTACAACGCGTATTGAGGACTGGCGTGAGATTTCGCATATTCTGATGGTGTGCGGTGACCAGGAGGGTGCCCTGGGAGCGCTGCGTCAGGCGCTGACATACGAGGCGGGATTTGGCAAGGTTGATATTCTCCTGTCGATGGTTGACGTGCTCATTGAGCTGGATCGCCTGGAGGATGCGACAGCGGCATTCCATGAGGCGGCGCTGCTTCGTCCCGGGCTTGATGTCTTGACGCCCGTTGCGGAGAGTCTTATTGCGCTGGCGACCGCGCACCATCATCAGCATGCTTTTGAGATTCTTTGCGGGGATCTGGTTCAGGCGTGCCCGAAGTCCGAACAGCGAGGACTTCTCTTGCAGCAGGCTCTGACGCTCGTTCGCATCTTTGACGATCCCCATGGGGCCCGGCGCATTGTCGAGTCGATGGGTCCTCTGACGGAAGTATCTGATCTTGAGCAGGGGTGCATGCTGGCGGACATTTTGCGCTACATTGAGGATGACAGGGGGGCAATTCGCGTCAACCTCGATCTGTTGCGCCGCTATGCGCTTTCAGATGATTTGCGCCATGAGCGGCTTGAAGCGCTTCTTGCGTCTGCCGTCAATGTGAATGACGTCGGTCTGGTGCGCGAGACGTGTCGCGAGATTCTCGCCATTGATGAGGAAGACACGCATGCCAATTTCAGGCTTATCCAGCTGGATTATCATGCGGGGCGCTGGGATCAGGCTTCGATGCGTATTCAAAAGTTCCTTCCCTATCTTGAGAGACTCAGCGCCGAGTCTGCGATGCTTTTGCATTACTACTATGGGGATATTTTGCACGCTGCCGAGCACAATGATCTTGCCATTGAGTGCCTGGACAATGCGCTCAGAATCCGGATGGATTTCAGGCCGGCGGTTGATCTCAAGCTGACAATCCTTCTTGAGCAGCAGCGCTGGCCGGAGGCGCTGCCCATGTTTAGCCTTCTGCTTGATCTGACAGAGGAGCCTGAGGTGAGGGGGGCGATACACAAGCGCATTGCCGAAGTCTATCACTTCTACATGCACGATCCCAACCAGGCTATTCTGGGGTATGAGTTGGCATTGACGCTGGGCGGTGACGTAGAGGATGTCCCGATTCGTCTGCTTCAGCTTTATCAGTCTGCTGGTTCCTGGCACAAGGCAGCGCTGACTGCGCAGGTTCTTGCGAATGCCCAGGTGAATTCGCCCGACGCCAGGCTGGCGTATTTATTGGTATTGGGCGATATCTGGTCGACACATCTTGGCGATGTGATGCAGGCCGTTCATACCTACCTTGAGGCTTTTACCATTGAGCCGCTTCATGATGAGATCATTGGCCGTCTGACGCGGCTTTTGCTTTGGCGGCAGGATTTTGAGAATTACCGTGCCATCGTTGAGCAGGTCAGTGCGCTGGTTGAGCGTTATCCTGATCGCGTCTTTGCGGTTCTGACCTTTATGGCGAGGGAGTGCCGCGGGTTTGAGCCATGCCGCGAAATCATGTCGCATGCACTGGCCAGGGTGCAGACGTTTGGCTCGAACCACACAGGGGTGGTAGCGATTCAGCGCGCGCTGATGGGGGTGGCGCCGGCGCCTGTTTCTTTGCAGTCTGAGGCTTCGTCGTTTGGCCTTGCGGCGAGCGTTCAAAAGATCCCGCCCGTCAACAGTCAGATATCGGGGGGAGGGCAGACGCGCCGTGAAACGCTGCCGAGGGTGACGTTTGATTCGTCTTTGCGTCAGCATCCCGAAGCATCGGCACAGGGGTCGTCCGTTATTGAGACAGTGCCGCTGGAGAATGTCGAGGCATTGGCGTTGGAAGGGAGCACCGAAGGTCGGCGCTCTGGATTGGTGCCGTCGGCAGGGCAGGCGCATGGTGTGGGCTCCGATGAGGTTTTGCAGGTTGACGATATTGCCACGATAGTGGGCAGGGATGCGGATTCCGATGATGTTCTGCTGCTCAGGGATATCGCTTCGCTAGTGGGCAGGGATGTGGAAGCGCTCCCGGAGGACAGCATTCTTCCCATTGAGGAACTCCCTGAAAGCCTGAGCCAGATTTCAATGCAGGGATCGACGGTGCCGGGCGTGGGGCGGCTTGGCCGGAGTTTGTCGGATTCGTCTGCGCGTGCGTCCGTATCCCAGGAAGTGGTTTCGGTTTTGGCGTTTGAAAAGCTGACGTTTGGTGTGGAGGAACTGCGTTTGTTGTCGGCG
>WQTY01000334.1 GCA_009786045.1 Pseudomonadota bacterium
CGGGCTTACGGCTGGCTTGTAGGTGATTTTGTCGTAGGTAAACTTATTGAGTATCTCCACCGAAGAGGGATCAAAGATAGGTGTTATCTTCGAGCCAACCCTATGCGGTACCCACTTGTTTGGATCTCTGTTCGAGAGATCAAGGCGGTGCAGTGCCCCATTTTCATCGCCAAAATACACGAGCCTTGCAATCGAATTAAACCCAGAGGGGTAGACACTTGGTGTTCCCGTAATGGCCGTATCATAGTGGATGACCCTGACAATCAGCTCATCCTTGGTCTTGGGCGCAAGGCGAAGGATATAAAGCGCCCGTCCCGTGAGATCGTCCTCCGAGCTTTTAAAAGACTCGCCTCCTGCCAAAATCACCACAGGCTCAATCTTATCCTTGATGACGATATTCGTAATCACCGGCTCCGGGTAACTCCAGCCCATTCGCGCAAGGTTTTCTCCAGATTTATCTTCGGCATCAACCGAAACCCGAATATCCGTGAAGACATCTGACAGAGAAGCCGTGGCTTCTGGCCGCCACATATGATCAATCTCCCACAGAATCTTTGGTTCTCTGGGATCGGTGATGTCGAGGGCATAGTATCCACGTCCACCCTCCCTAAAACCGCCGACCAAAACTGTGCGCCAGACACCGTCCGGAAACTTCACATCTGCCGCAACCGGGGAAGCATTGACATGGGTTTGCGTGCCAAACTCGATCAATTTATGCAGATTCGGCAAAACTGCTTTGGGCACGAAAGCCCATCGCTCATCCCCCTCCTCTATCGCAGTGGGGCCGGTATATTTCGGGTGAGGCTGATAATCCTTGTCGGCCTTATGTTGCCCCAGCACGAAACCATGCAGCATGGCATCGTTGGCCGCCACATACAGCATCGTATCGCGGGAAGCATGCGCCAAAGTAAAATCGACATACTCCCTGCTTCGATAGGCGCGCCTTGGCGGCTCAACCACAAGCGGTGTGGCATATTCAATTGTACCAAGCGGCAAAGAAGCCATAAACGGGCGGACGTCGCATGACTTTACGATGCCAAGCTCGCAATGGCCATGATGACAAACCCGGTCAGCCGAACAATCCGCATGCGAACGACACATCCCACCCAAAGGCCGGCACTTGCCACCCAGGCAAGTTGAACCCGTCAAACACTGGGCCTTATCCTTCTCATATTCTTCTCCATATTCTTCTTCATACGCTTCCTCAGACATATCCGAAGGCCTTGAGCAACTCCTCAAGTCCTGAACCGCTGACAGATTCAGGCATCGTCCGGCATCGCAGTAGCGGGGAATTTTATCCTCCAGGCCACAGTCGAAGTCGACGGCACACTCATAGGGGCTGAGCATGTAGTTTTGCACGACGGATGTGTAGTTGACAATCTTTTCCTTCATGAACGATTCACAGGTATCGACACGCGGGTTGCTTTCGAAAAAACTATATTCCTGATGCTTGCCATCGACATCGGCATAGCGCATCCGTCCGGCATTGGTATCCGAGATTGGCAGNAANTCTGCTCCAATGGCAAAGCTATCCTCCGAGTAGTCTCCGACATAGATGGCGCGATTCGATAAGCATGTTCCACTCAGAGCACATCCGGCGATCCGCTCTTTCAGGCGCGCTGTGATGTCCAGATACTGAGAAGCATCGTTTTCGAACCGTCCCTTCTCCGAATTGCACACGAACGTTTCGCGCTGCAAATCTGTGTGCCGGATATGCCCAAGGGTTATCTGATAGCCAGAGTACACATTGTACCAGCCGCCGTTAACGACCTTATGTTCATCGTTATAGTTGGCAATGGTACCAATGGCCGAGGTCGTGGTCATCTTGGACTTCGAAACGCGCCCCGAAAGCATATCTGACAACACGGTCACGAGTGCCTGGCGAAGCGCCGTGCTGTCTTCGGCATTAAAGAAACAAAAGCTTTTTTGTGCCGTGGTTTCTTTGTTGACAAAGGTATCGTAATCGGCCTGAGAATCGGGATCGATGATCTCACCAAATGTGCCTTTGCTTCGGCAGGTCCCCCCTTTCCATGCCATCTTATTCATCGTACTGCCAACGCCGGATTTGCCACTCAGGTTGCTGAATGCATAACCTACCACATAAACCTTTACGCCTGTCTTATAGAGGTGATAGGCATCATGCCACACATTGTAAGCATGCCCGCGCTGACTCGTATCGGTTCCAGTATAACCCTCGCCGCAGCAGGGCTCGCCGTCTGTTACGAAAATGATGGCCTTAGGACGGCAGGCAAAGCTACTGTCTGGTTTGAAGTCGTTGATATTTCTGACGTACTGTTCGATAAGGCCACGATCGGGTGGCACCCCCTTATACGGATCGCCAAACATGTAATACATATCGGCCAAAACCGGGCCAATCGGCGTGCTTGAGGTCGGATAATACGAACGCACGCCATCAATGACAGCCAGATTGCTTTGGTAAATGTCGTCCTGCTCATCGCTCACAATGGGATACAGCAAGGGTGCCGGGGCCTGCGGGTGCGCACTCCACATTCCGAGCGGAGCACTCCTGGTATTGTTATTCCGTGTCTTATAGTCATCGTTGATCACGACACCCTGAACTTCCTCACCTTCATCAAAGGGACGATATTGCTCATTGCCATATATCAAGGATAGCCTGGGATTAGGTAAGGATGGGCTCGTAAGGCCAGTAAAAGACATTGAGGGGTAGGCCATGCCGGCAAAACCAAATTTGACAGAGTATTGATAGGCCTGCAAAACGCCGTCGTCGTGGTAGGCATTGCCATAAGTCGCAGGGTCATCAGGATTATATAGCGTTTGATCAAGATTGTGAATCCTGTACGTCGTCCCCGTCACTGGAACCGTCTCACAGGGCTTGCCATCCACCGCTTGGGTTCCCACACAAAATAGTTTTGAGATATAGCGGCACGACTCCGAATCACATTCACGGAACCGCCGCGAAAACCGAACCCCGGAGAGGGTTCTTAAGGGTTGAGCTTCCACACGCCTGGGATTGCCCGCGATCTCGGAAATTGCCTTTGTCAACCGCGTATCTGCATTCACAAGCAAGCCTGTCACAGGATTGATGGAACGGGAAACGACTGTGTCCATACTGGTGGATGTATCAAACACCACCATGATGAGCGGCGCAAGCCCCTTGTCGACTTCTGCCCCTTCCTGCGCATGAGCATGGGCAGAAATGCCGCAAACGCTAAGAAATGTTAACACCGGCAGCCAAGTGCGATTATTCTTTGCATTCATGATTTGTTACCGCGTTAGTCTGAACTTTAAAAAAATAGACGACAGCCAAGTGCGAAAACCAGCAGCATGTGCATGGCCTTGCCAGAAGCATTTTACCCCTACTATCCAACTTTCGCAGATTCCTACGCAAATGTCGATTCGAATCGTTTAAAAAATAAAACAATCGTTCTAAAAAACTGCCTGGAAACAGACTGAGGGTGAATTCGTCCTGAGTGGAGCGTTGCGGGCACGGCCGTCGAGTTCTAAAAATCACCCGTCATCTCAAGCGAGAAATCGTTCCAAAAGACGAGAACTTTAGCCAAAAACGAATCATTTCGCCCTCTACCCAAAAGCAATGCGCAGCATTGCAGGGGGTGTGGGGGAACAAGTTCCCCCAC
>WQTY01000335.1 GCA_009786045.1 Pseudomonadota bacterium
GATATCGACAATAGTGTCGACGTCGTCAAAGGCAACAGCTATGTCGGTGGTCTGTTGGGATATGTTCCTTCCAGCATCAGAATCGAACGCACCATCAATACCGTCAACAGTATCGGCCCCAATACTGCCTCGGCTGTTTCCTACGCGGGCGGTTTCGCAGGACTATGCGGTTCCAGCACCAGCAGCTGCTCTGCCGAAATGATTAAAAATCGCATAGGCAAAATACAAGGAAACACAGTGGGTGGCATGTTTGGCGAGTCTCCAATCACCATCATTCGAAACACCGACAGCATCATCGACGATATGCAGGCCAATTCCTTTGCTGCTGGATTAATTGGCTACGCAAGTAGAAAGATTGTCTTTGAGAACATCAACAGTACAGCAAACATCACGGCATCATCAATGTACACGGGTGGCCTCGTGGGCGCCCTCCAGGTTTTTGAAATCGAAGCGATTGTTCGACAGACTTCCTCTACAGCCGTTATCCGTGCCTCAAGTTTCAGCTATTTAGCTGGATTGTTTGGGTATACCGATGTGTTTGTCACAAGCAACCCAGGTCTCATGTTTCACAATGTCTATACCTCTGCGATGCTCCTCAACAGCAGCGGCAGTCCCGTGCCAAATCCAAGGATGTATCTAAACCTTAACTCTTCTTCAAGTTCCTGGCCTTTTGCTGCCAGCAACGCTTTTTGGCAACGTCATGGCGATAACGATGTTGCCACCCCCAATTCTACATACAACGGCTACTTTACCGAAGCTGGTCCCCTCGAAAAGGTACGCGATGATTTGACATCCGCTATGTCCGCCGGAGATCGCAGCTGGGAAATCACCAAAACCGATCTCTTTGATACCATCAACGAGGTTGTCACCCTCAAGCCCCTGGCGCTCGAAATTTCGTTCGAGCCGCTGGATTTCTAAAAGGCGCCTTTGGCTGGGGACAATCGCTTCCCAGCTCAGAACCCCTTCTGCCCTTACGTAAATCGCTTTTTTGTTCAAATACAAAATCAGGAGAAATCATGCGCAATGCAAAATGGCTGATCTTTTTGGCAACGTCATGTGTGCTCGCCTGCACAGACGGAGAAGCCGACATCGACTTTTGCCCCGATGACCCAGAAAAAACCGTTCCCGGCATCTGCGGCTGCGGAACGCCCGACACCATCAACGAAGCGACGGGCTTGCCATTTTGCCTGGAAACTGGGCCAGACGAGTGCCCGGATGATCCCAACAAAACCGTTCCCGGCATTTGCGGCTGCGGTGTCCCAGACACCATCGACCCGGCAACGGGTATACCGCTTTGCCTCGATCAGTGCCCTGATGACCCAGACAAATTCTTCCCAGGCATTTGTGGTTGCGACACACCCGATACCGACACCGATGGCGACGGCGTTCCCGATTGCTTCGACGAGTGCCCCAATGATCCAGATAAGATCTTCCCGGGCATTTGTGGCTGCGGCACACCCGATATCACCACTGAGGACGCGGATGGCAACATCACTGTGGTTTGCCTCGACATGTGCCCGGACAATCCCGACAAATTTGCCCCCGGCGTGTGCGGCTGCGACATCCCAGACACTGCCGATAATGTGCGCGATGATGATGGCGACGGCGTCCCCAATTGCCTCGACGCATGCCCCAACAATCCCACCAAGTGGCTCAGCCCTGGCGCTGGCGGATGCGATGTCCTCGACTCAGACGGCGACGGCGTCGATGACTCCGAAGATGCCTGTCCCTATAACCCCAACATACAGACAGCAGCTCAGGGCGACTGCAATATCGTCACAGAGGGCGGCGTCAACGTCTTTCAGATCTGGAGTGCACACGACCTCCTCACCCTGAAACAGGCACTCGAAAATACCAGCAAGCCCATCGCAAAAGTCGTTATTATGCGCGACCTCAACCTGGCCGACCTGGACACAACCGTCATTACAGATGGCTCTGCCTGCCACGGCACCTGGACGCCATATCCGCTCGTCAAAATAGAACTCGACGGCAAAAATCACGCCATACGCTTCCAGCATAGCCATACGCGCTGTCATCTCAATAACGCACTCTTCTCCCAGGTCGAGTCATCCGCCATCAAAAACCTGACGCTCAACTACGATCTGCTGGGTGCTGCCACATCGACGCTCGCTGCCAAAACATCTGCTTCCGAGCTCCACAACATCCGCTACCTGGGCAACCTCATCTCGACCAGCACCGCCAACGTCGGAGGCATCGTCGCCGAGAGCAACGATTCCAAATTCGCCAATGTCCACTTTACGGGCAATCTCCTGGCGTCCCGCGCCCCGATTGTCGGCGGCATCGTCGCCACTGCCACCAAAGACTCGTATGATCGAATCCGCACCAGAATCGCCTCGCTCACGGGCTCTGGTACGATAGGCGGCAGCTTTGGAAGGATAACGGATTCATCCGTAAATCTTGCCGATAATCAGGTCAATACCATACAAAGCACGGGTTCTGGCTTTGTGGGTGGTTTTGCATCCAGAGCACAGAACACCACCCTCACGCAAGTCCGCAACACCGTCGACATGGTCAGCGGTGGAAATGCAGGAGGATTCGCTGGCGAGTGTTATGGGAATAACACCGAAACAGCCGCCATGAGTTTCATCCAAAACCGCGTGGGCACTGTTCTGGGAACAAGCCGGACCGCTGGCCTTTGTACCAATATGGACAGCCTCCACCTCTCAGATATCGACAATAGCGTTGGCATCGTCAAAGGCAGCGCCACCAACTACGACTACATCGGTGGTCTAGCAGCGGAGGCTAGAAGTGTTAAGGTTGAACGTCTCATCAATACCATCGACAACATTGCCCCGTCCTATTACACGGCCGGTATTGTTGCATATTGTCGCAGCTGCTCCATTGAGAACACCAAAAATCACATAGGCCAAATACAGACTACGTTCCTGACAGGTGGAGTGTTTGCAGAGGCTAACGACATAACCATTCGAAACCTCGATAACACCGTTGATGACATGCAAAGTCGAAATTCGGGGGGATTGACAGGCGCATTGATGGGCGCTGGATTCGGCTATGTCACCATTGAGAACGTCAACAATAGCGGCACCCAAATGACATCGGTAGAACCAGTGTGGTTTGCTGGCGGTTTTGTTGCATATCTTAGTGCCTATCCAGCAACAATTCGGCAGGTCTCCTCCATAGCCACCATTCAAGCAGAGAATTACCCGCAAATTGGAGGTCTGTTGGGTATCAACTATGACACTCTTGATTTATCCTCTATCTTCTCTTCTGCATTGATCCTTGACTCAAAAAATAATCCTGGATCTGGAGCAAAAATGTGTCTTGCTGAGTCATATAGCTCATCCATTGCCGCTAAAAACGTCTTCTGGCAGCGCCATGGCGACAGCGATGTCGCCACCAACAATGCCACGTTTAACGCCATGTTTATCGAAGCAGGCTCCCCCGAAAAGACACTTGATGCGCTGACATCCGCCATGTCGGCCGGAGATCGCAGCTGGGAAGTTACCAAAACCGATTTCTTCGACAAAAACAACGACGTTGTGACCCTCAAGCCTCTGTCACTCGAAATTTCGTTCAAGCCGCTGGATTTCTAATCATGGCAAAGGGCGGGTTTAAAATCCGCCTCTGC
>WQTY01000336.1 GCA_009786045.1 Pseudomonadota bacterium
GGCGTTGCGGGGCCGGCGATTGAGGCCCCGCAGAGGGGGTAGCCGCGTATCGGCTGTGGCCGATAGCGGCGTAGGGGGCGTTGCCCCATCAAAAGCGACGTGAAAATCGTTAAGGGCAAACATTTTTGTGCCGAAAATGTGGCCTGTTACTGCACAAAGGCCCGCTAGTACCTGGAAAATGGATCGTCAATGGCTTTGGGTGGGGACTTGGGATCGGGCTTCTCAAAGAATCCGAGAATACCCAACACGAGAATGGCGACCGATATCAGACCGATGAGCCCTCCCCAAAACCAGTAGGGAAGAAAGAGATATTCCGAGATTTTGCCCACGTCACTTGGCATGGGGCCATTGGCTGTCATGGCGGTATCCGTAAAGAGATAACCGCCGCGCGAAAACACGGCTGTCAGCAGCGTCAGTGCGATAAAGAGCATCGTATACTGGGGAGTGTGGTCGGATTTGGTAAACTTGGCGATGGCAAAAACCGCTGCACCACAGGCGAGAACAAAAAAAATGCCAAAGAAGTTGCGAACGACGAGCAGCACCGAGAGCAGGCTGATGGCAGCAAAGACATAGAGGCCAATTCGCGAGGCTTTGGGAAAACGCCCAAGAATAAGGCACACAGAAGCCACAATGGCTGGTGCGACAAGGCCGCCAAATGAGACGAATGCGCGGGAAAGCCTGGAAGCATCGCCAGGTACCATGTTGGTAGCCATTCCCGAGCCATCCAGCCACATTTGCATCTTGACGAATTCGCCTCCAATCAGCATGGCTGCAATGCCATGGCCCATTTCGTGGACAAAGGTGTAAACCAGCCACATGGGGTAGAGTACATAATAGCCATAGGGTACAAAATAGAGGCCTATGACCAGAGCAGAGATAAGCAAACATGTCACGATGCCGCGTTTTCTCAGTTTTTCCGCTTTTTCCAGAGAGTTTTCCATGTCTTTTTCCTCACAAAAGCTCGCGATTGGCATGAGTACGAACGACAAAAGCGCACCTCACCAGCCGTCAGAGCAATCACAGCACGCGAGTGCCATCGTGGTTTCCGCGTGATGGTATCAGTCATTGAGGTAGTGGGTCAAGGCATCGGGGAAGGGTATCAGTGCGCGATCCAGTATGCCGTGAACGTGGGCGATGACCAGGCCGTAGTTTGTGATGGGAATGCCGGCGGCGGCTGCCTTCTGAATCCTCGACAGCACCTGCCGGCGCGTCAGCACGCAGGCGCCGCATTGAATGATCACCTTATAGGGGGACAAATCCTGGGGGAAGTGCTGACCTGACACAACGTCGACGTGTAAATCGCCATGGATGTGCTCGCGCAGCCATCGGGGGATTTTTTCGCGTCCGATGTCGTCTTGCGCGGGGTGGTGCGTGCAGGCTTCGGCGATGAGAATGCGATCATTTGGACGCAGCCTGCGAATTCCCGAGAGCCCCAGCACCATGGTGTTGAGATCGCCCTTGAAGCGGGCAAAGAGGATTGAGAAGCTCGTCAGGGGGAGATGGGAAGGGGTTTGCAGGCTCACTGCACCAAAAGCCTGCGAGTCGGTGACGATGAGGTTTGGGGGCGCCTTCAGGGCGCAGAGCATTTGGGCGACCTGATCTTCCTGGCAAACGGAGCAGGTCATGCGATGGTCGAGAATATCTCGAAGTGTTTGTACCTGGGGCAGAATGATGCGCCCCTTTGGTGCCTGTTTGTCGATGGGGATGACGAGCAGGACGTGAGCATCGGGTGGCAGGAGGTCGCCGATGATGGTGTAGCCTTCGAGGAAGGACGCAGGGGCTTTTCTGATGATGGCCTGCTGCAAATCTTCCAGCGTCTCAGCCTTGTTGGCATTTACCCTTACGGCTTCAATGCCTTCTGCCTGGAGTGTTTCCTGCAGGGTGGCGTAGTCGGCGAGATCGGCCTTGTTCAGGACGGCAAGCCAGGGAATTTTTTTGACCGTGAGTGTTTCGGCGATCTGGCGTTCGTTTTCTTCCCAGATGCCGTCGGTGACGAGAAGTGCAAAGTCGCACCGATCGAATATGGCCCGCGTTTTTTCGACGCGCAGGCTGCCCAGACTGCCTTCGTCGTCGAGGCCTGCCGTGTCGATGAACAGCACCGGGCCGAGAGGCAACAGCTCCATGGGTTTTTCGACGGGATCCGTAGTTGTGCCAAGTTCGCTTGAAACGATCGAGACCGACTGCTTCACCAATCCATTCAAAATACTGGATTTTCCGACGTTGCGTCTTCCAAAGATGCCGATTTGAAGCCGTAAGCTCTTAGGTGTTCCCTGTATCATTCATCCAACCTCATGTTTTCCATAACATTTCCACACGCCAGGCCAATTCTTCGTCTTGCAGGGCGTTTTTGCGCCGCATGCCTGCGGCAGCGCTACCGGTGAGCCGCAAGTAGCCGGACACGAGCGCTTCTATCAGGGCATCGTCGGAGACGGTGTCCAGGAAGGGTGCAATATAGGCCTGAACGATGGCGTCTCGTGTGTCTCCAAGCGCCAGTTTCGCAAATGTCCATTCGATGCGTGCGTCTTCGTCCCAGAGGGTTTGGTCCATGGGGGCGATGGCCTGGATGGCCTGATCGAAACTGGCGTTTTCGTTGTAGACGACGGCGCAGTCAATCCTCAGGGCAGTGGGGGGATTATCCAGGTCGATGGCGCGCTTCAGGTCGTCGTGTCCTCGTTCGGGGTGTCCAAAATGGAAAAACAGGTTCCCCCTTCCCCAATAGCCCCATGGGTTTTGGTGGTTCTGGATGAGAAGTTTGACGAAGAAGTCGAAAGCCAGGGTGTCGCGTCCCATGGCGAGCGCACACTGGGCAACGCCGAGCAGGGTGGCTTCGTCGTTTGGGTTTGCCTGATAGGCTTTATGATAATGCCTGAGTGCCCCAACGATGTCGCCATGTCGTTCGAGGGTTTGAGCTTGAACAATGAGGGCATGGTTGTGATCCATGGGGCGTTACCAGTGCTTTCGGTTCGAATTTGCCGGGCGCAAACCCTTTGCGTGTCGATGCGCTATTCGGCGAGGAGAAGCAGGGGGTTGAGCAATGTGTTGAGGGCTTCAACTTGCTCCGGGGTGGCGTGTTCCTGGAAGATGTCCTGTTTGTCGAGAAGCGCTTTAACGCGGGGATCCTGGATGAACTGCTCATGATAGATGAGAACGTCTTCGGAGGGCATGTTTTGAAAGCTTTGCTCTACCATGCGTGTGCAGCGTTCTAATGGGGCGGTGGTGGTGTGCAGGTAGGCTTTGACATGTGCGAGAGCGCTTTCTGTATTGGCGTTCTCAAGGGCATGGGCTACGCCTTCGATGACAAAGATCTTGGCCTGTGTGGCATCTTCAAGGTTCTCGCATGCGAAGCGATCACGGTGTGTTTGTCTCTGGCAGGCACTGCTTAGAAGAAGACAGACAACGATGCCCAAAGTGAACCTTCTTGCGCGCATGACGACCTCCACACCCTTTAGCCCCAACAGCCATATCGTGCAGCGTCACTACTCGGTGGTGTGGTTTGAGGCAAATTTTGACGCTTTTGGCGATGCTGTGTGAGACAGCGGCGCGTGGCGTATCGCGCATATTCGCGATAGCCACGCGTGTTGGGCGTATTGGCCTGGGGCC
>WQTY01000337.1 GCA_009786045.1 Pseudomonadota bacterium
CCCCTGCCGATACGCGGCTACCCCCCGTGCGGGGCCTCAGTCGCCGGCCCCGCAACGCCCCGCTCTTGGCGACTGCGTCGCACGGTCGACCGTCCCGGTCGCCCCTGCATCTGTTTGACAATGGCATCGAAGATGGCGATGGCGACGTCATGCTTGTCCATGACTTCGAGGGTTGTTGCTGTTTCGGCATCCAGAATGGTCACCCCATTGGTGTCATGGCCGAAACCGCACCCCGGTGCATTCAGATCGTTGGCGATGATGAGATCGAGTTTTTTGTCTGTAAGTTTTTGGCGAGCGCGTGGCAGAAGATCTTCTGTCTCCATGCAAAAGCCGCATAGAAACTGCCTGCTGTGCTTTTTTTCTCCAAGTTTTTTGAGAATATCGGTCGTCGGTTCAAGGCGAATTTCCAAGTTCGCGTCTGTCTTGTGAACCTTGTGTGGATAGCTTTGTGTTGGTCGGAAATCGGAAACAGCCGCCGCCATGACGACGATGTCGGCACTTGGGACATGGGCAAACATGGCCTCGGCCATATCCTGGGCCGATACGACGTCAATGCATTCAATATCCGACATCCAGGGTTCACGATTCGAAGCGGCTGTGACCAGTGTCACCCTGGCCCCCAGCATGCGGGCAACCCGTGCACAGGCAAAGCCCATCTTGCCCGTCGAAGGGTTCGATATAAAGCGCACCGCGTCGATGGCTTCACGCGTTGCGCCTGCGCTGACAACGACATGTTTGCCAAGGAGTGTCTTGGGCAGGGCAATGTGGCGATAGATCTCTTCGATTAGANCCTCTGGCTCTGGCATTCTCCCCCGGCCCTCGGTGCCACAGGCAAGGCGCCCTTCGGCGGGTTTCACGATAACAATGCCCCTTCGCCGAAGTATGGCAAGGTTTTCCTGCACGGCAACGTTGGCATACATATGCGTGTTCATGGCTGGAGACACGATAAGAGGACAACGAATAGCAAGCAAAGTCGTTGTCAGCATGTCGTCGGCAATGCCATGGGCGAGTTTTCCAATGACGTTGGCAGAACACGGCGCAACAATGGCCAAATCAGCGCCAGTGCCGACAGATATATGGTTGATTTCACCCGTGGCAAAGGTATCCGTATAACTGCGGCGATGTGTAACAGCCTCGAAAGTTGCCGGCGCAATCAATTTGGTGGCATTCGCCGTCAGGATGCAGTCGACCTTTGCACCCTGCTGCGTCAATTTACTCGCCAAAGAAGCAGCCTTAAAAGCAGAAATACTGCCTGTAACCCCCAAAATGACAGTTTTATCCCTTAACCAACCCATCAATTGCCTCACTTTAAAAATATTTTTTACGTGGGGGAACCAGTTCCCCCATACCCCCTGCAATGCTGTGCATTGCTTGTGGGTAGAGGACGAAATGTACTATTTTTGGCCGAAATTGTCGCTTTTTGTGATGGTTTATTGCTGTGAAGACTGGAGAGTTTTTAGGATTTGGTGTCCATTTGTCGTGTGACGATGCTTGATTCTTATGCCGTAAAGACAGAGTATGCAGTGGTTCTTGCACATCGGATCGTAAGGGCACCCGTGGAGGATGATATGGGCAATATGTTGGATGCGCTAAAAAAATCGGGTTTGGCCAATGACAAGAAGGCCAAACAGGTCGAGCGCGAAAAAAAACAACAGCAACACCGTGGACTTAAGGATGGTGGAGGGACTTCGACTCAGGAAATAGCTGCTGATTTGCGGGCGACTGAAGCCAAACAGTCGGTCGAAACGCAAGTTCAGCAAAGACTGGCCCAAGTTTACCTGGATGCGGCTTTGGGCGATGTGAACGGGCGCAAAAAGTTTTACTTTCAGACGCCGGAGCGCTTCATTGATGCCATCATGCTGTCAGATTTGGCGCTGGCACTTTTGGAAAGAGGCAAATACGCCATCGTTGCCAATGCCTCGCAAGATGATTACATCGTGGTCAAACGGGCAACTGCCCTGGCCATCGAAGCCATCGATAAAAAACGCGTCATCTTTTTTAAGCGCCAGGAGTCGTAGCGTTTTTTGTGGGGGGAACTTGTTCCCCCACACCCCCTGCAATATTGCGCATTTGCGGACACTTTCTGCGTTGATGAGGCTGGTTCGATATACTTATGAGGAAGATTCATGCTGCCTTATGTGCCTGATGATTTACATGATTTGCCGCTGACTGATTTGGATTTCCGTCAGCTGTTGCCTGTGATTGTGCAGGCCAACGCGGCGCTGGCGCGTTATGATGGTCTGCTGCAGAGCATTCCGAATGCATCGGTGATGCTAGCACCCATGACGACTAATGAAGCAGTCTTGTCTTCAAAAATTGAAGGTACTCAGGCTACGTTGGATGAAGTATTGGAGCAGGATGCCGGACTGCTCAAAGAAGGCGAAAAATATGAGGATATTCGAGAGATTTCTAACTATCGCCGGGCGTTGTTTGAGGCACGGGGTTACTTACAGGATAGACCGATTCGATTGAGCTTTGTGCTTGGTCTGCACCGTACTCTGATGGACAGTGTTCGTGGTCAGGATAAGACACCAGGCGAGTTTCGCAAAGACCAGAATTGGATCGGCAGAGTGGGGTGTTCGATTGAACAGGCGACATTTGTGCCGCCCAATCCGTTGCAGTTGCTTGATCATTTGCAGGCTTGGGAGCAGTATCTTGCGATCGAGTCTGAGGATATCGACCATTTGTTGCAGACAGCTGTCATGCATGCGCAGTTTGAGCTGCTGCATCCATTTAAGGATGGCAATGGACGGATTGGGCGGATTTTGATTCCGTTATTTCTCTACCAAAAGCGCACGTTGTCTCAGCCGATGTTTTATCTGTCTGAGTATCTTGAAGACAACCGGGAAGAGTATTACCAGCGCCTGAAAGCCATTTCAGCGGAATGCGACTGGAATGGCTGGATTGCCTTTTTTCTAAAGGCTGTGAAGGTTCAGGCGGAACAAAACAGCAAGCGCGTTCAGGCGATCAAAGATTTGTATGATGCGATGAAACAGGAGATACAGGAAACCACGCGTTCTCAATACACGGTACATTTGCTGGATGTCATTTTCAGCAAACCTACTTTTCGTACTGTCGATCTGACGCAACAGCTCCTGAATAATTCCAATATCGCTGAGAAGACGACAACGAGGTTGCTTAAACAGCTCAAGGAAGCTGGTATCTTGACGGAGCTTAGGCCAGGCAGTGGCAGGCGACCTGCCGTTTTGTGTTTTCGCAGGTTGATCAGTCTGACCGAAATGTAATCACTGGATGCTTTTGCGGAGCATCTGTGAGCAACTAACATCGTTGTGGAGCGTAACTAATATTCTACGTTCCACAACGGACTTTGTGGAGCGTCTGTGAGCAACTAGCATCGTTGTGGAGCGTAACTAACATTCTACGCTCCACAAACAATGTTCGCCCACTACCCACAAGCAATGCGCAGCATTGCAGGGGGCCACCCCTTGCCGGCTTTGCCGACATCCCCCTCGAAGAGGGGGACAGCGGGGCGTTGCGGGGCGGCGACTGAGCCCCGCACAGGGGGTAGACGCGTATCGGCATGTAGGGGCGAACTGTGTTCGCCCGCCTACAGGCCGATAGCGGCGCAGGGGG
>WQTY01000338.1 GCA_009786045.1 Pseudomonadota bacterium
GGGGCGTTGGGGGCGTTGGGGGCGGCGCTTAATCTCGTGCGAACGAGCCTGCGTCTGGCCGAGGCACACCTTGAAGACGTGGACGGGGCGTCCGGGTGCCGTGCGGTGATGAATCGTTTGTCGAGTCTGGCCTTTGTGCTGGCCTGTGATCCCCATGAGGCGCGAAGTGGCTTTTGATCACGAACTGGCATTGACGCAGATACCTCATACCCCAGGGGTTTATCTCATGAAGGACAAGCGAGAGCGCGTCATTTATGTGGGGAAAGCGAAGGATCTGCATCGCCGGATACGCCAGTACTTTACTGGCAAGGATTCACGCGCTTTCGTATCGATGCTTGCAGATGTGCTTGGGCGCATTGATGTCATCATCACGGCCAGTGAGCGTGAGGCTCTTATCCTTGAGGCAGGGCTGATTAAGCGGCATCGTCCCCGGTTTAACGTCATCCTGAAGGATGACAAAGACATGCCCCGGTTAAGGATCGATCCTGGCGCCGCCTGGCCGCGCGTAGAAATCGTGCGCCGAAGCAAAAGTGATGGCGCCCACTACTATGGCCCCTATGTGAGTGGTCAGGCCTGCCGCAAGAGCCTTGAGGTCATCAACCGGCACTTCAAGCTGCGAACGTGCCGGGATACGGTTTTTGCGAATCGATCCAGGCCGTGTTTGCAGTACGAGATCCATCGCTGCATGGGGCCTTGTGTCTATGATGTATCGCGCGACGAGTATATGCGCCATTGCCGCGATGCCGAGCTGTTCCTGTCGGGAAAGTTCGATGATTTGCGTTCGGCGCTTCGTGCCAGGATGATGCTCTGTTCGGAAGCCCTGGCCTTTGAGCAGGCAGCCTCGTATCGGGATCAGCTCATGGCTGTCGAAGAGGTATGTGCACGGCAGCAGATCGTTCAGAAAGTGCCCGTGAATCAGGATTACTGGGCCTGTTTCGGTCATTCCGGCATGCGCGCCATCGTGGCGATGATGGTACGCGAGGGCAGGCTGATGCATATGGAGACCTACGAAGCCCGCGATGAGGTTTCGTCAGAAGACGACATTTTATCGCAGGTCATGGTGCATCACTACCAGAGCTTCGAGAATTTCCCGGCGGAAGTCATCCTGGATGGTGCATATGGCGCGCTTGGATCGCTTTTGAACGAAACCCTGAGTGCCCTGAGCGGCCGGCGTATTGTGGTGACCTTTCCCAGGCGCGGGATAAAGGCTGGCATTTTGGCAACTGCACAGGCCAATGCCGAACAGCAGTTTCACCAGGCAAAGTCGGGGGAGAGTGATTTGCTGATGCAGGTGCAGGCAGCCCTTGGTCTGAGTCGTTATCCGCATCGCATTGAGTGCTATGATATTTCGAACATGCAGGGGGGGCAGATTGTTGCTGCCATGGTGGTATTTGTTCAGGGGCGGCTGGATGCGTCGAAGTGCCGGACTTTTCGCGTCAAAACGGTCACCGGTCAAGATGATTTTGGAAGTTTGAATGAGGTACTGACACGTCGTCTTCGCTATCTTGGGGGGAGCGACGAAACGCAGGATGAGGAAAGCGCATCGGTGCAGGGATTTCGAGAGATGCCGGACTTGCTGCTGATCGACGGAGGCCGCGGTCAGGTGGATGCTGTGATGGCTGCGGTCAGGGCGGCGGGCCTGGAGGGTGCTTTCGATGTGGTTGGTATCGGCAAGTCGAGGGTCAAACACAATGACACTCAGGAGCAGGAAGAGGTTCTGCATAGCCCGGAGCGTCTCTACTTTCCGGGACGTGTTATACCTCTGGTGCTGGATCAGAGCAGTGACGAAATCCTCCTGTTGGCACGCATCCGTGACGAGACGCACCGTCGTGCCATTGGCCTGCATCGTCGTGCACGCCAATCCGAGGGTCTCAGAAGCCGGCTTGACAGCGTGGATGGTGTGGGACCAAAACGCAAAGTCAAGTTGCTTCGGGCCTTTGGGAGTATTCAGGGCATTGTGCAGGCTGCGCCAGAGGACGTTGCCAAGGCTGCTGGGATCTCTACAGTACAGGCCAGGCGCATCATTGAGGCACTGGGCGGTGATAGCTGAGTGGATGATGGCGGTTTTGCGGTTCGGTAAATCTGAGCATCCAAAGGCACCAGGCGATGACACTATTTTGTGGGATTACCGAAGAGTTTTATGGTACGCTCACGTGTGCATGTTAGCGTTGGTCTCATCGCCTGCATAGAGCTGATTTGCCTGAAATAGCCTTAGGGGTTTGTTTTTTGTGGAATCATTGATATGGATGCGCAGGACAGGTTTGTTTTTAATGGTGTGGCAGCCGCCATTTTTGGACTTTCGCCGTAGAGGAGCAGTAAATGGGAGGNATCATAGGGATAGATCTTGGAACGACGAATTCCTGTGTGTCGATCATTGATGCCGGGGAACCGGTTATCGTGGTGAACTCAGAGGGTCAGCGTGTGACACCCTCCATGGTGGCTTTTACGAATAAAGGAGAGCGCCATGTCGGGACGTATGCCAAGCGCCAGGCTGCCGTTAACCCCTCTCGGACAATCTTTGGGATTAAACGACTGATTGGTCACCGCTATTCCGATCCCGAGCTGCAGCGAATGGCCTCGTTCCTGCCCTATAAAGTCGTGGAATCCAAGAGCGGCGATGCATGGGTAGAGATTGGCAATGACATGTACAGTCCGCAGGAAATCAGCGCCATGATCGTGACAAAGCTCAAGGAGAGTGCCGAGCAGTACTGCGGCAGTCCTGTCGAGCAGTGTGTTGTCGCTGTGCCGGCTTACTTTAACGATGCTCAGCGGCAAGCTACACGGGATGCCTGCACACTGGCGGGTCTGGAAGTGATGCGCATCATGAATGAGCCGACTCTTGCAGCGCTTGCTTTTGGCTTCAAAAAGAAAGAAGTCGGCTATCTCGTTGTCTTTGATCTTGGCGGCGGAACATTCGATGTCTCAGTCCTGGAGTGCAGAGAAGGAACTTTCCGCGTGCTGGCCACTTCCGGCAATAACCATCTCGGCGGCAGCGATTTCGATAATGTGATTTTTACCTATCTCTGTGATCGGTTCACCGAGGAAACCGGTATCGACATCTCAAGCGACAAGATGGCTGTTCAACGCGTACGCGAGGCAGCCGAGGCTCTCAAATGTGAGCTTTCGACGCTTCATGAGTCGAGCATCAATCTGCCTTTCCTGGCAATTGGCAAAAGTGGTCCGGTTCACATGGCCTTTAGCGTGACGCGCGTGGAGCTTGAGGCGCTGATTCGCCCATTGGTCGATGCGCTGGAGCGTCCCTGCCGGGACGCTTTGGCCGAAGCAGGATTAAGTGAGGATGAACTGGATGAAGTTCTCCTGGTAGGCGGCATGACGCGGATGCCCTGTGTGCAGGCCTGCGTAGAGCAAATCTTTGGCAGAAAACCAAGTCATGCTGTGAATCCCGATGAAGCCGTAGCTCTGGGGGCGGCCGTACAGTCTGGCATTCTGGGCGGAAGCATTCGTGAGGTCGTTCTCCTGGATGTGACCCCCCTGAATTTGGGCATTGAAACGGCGGGTGATCGCGTTTCGACGATTATCGAACGCAACACTTCGATTCCCACCAAGTCCTCCAAGGTTTT
>WQTY01000339.1 GCA_009786045.1 Pseudomonadota bacterium
CGTCATGCGCCTGCGCGCCGCTCGCTGGCAGCCAATTGTTTGATTTTTGTGGGGGAGCATCGCTCCCCCACACCCCCTGCGATACTGCGTATCGCTTGTGGGTGAAGTGGCAAAGTATATCGTTTAGGGCCACATACCTCGCATTGCGAGCGGAGTGAGGAACAATCCGCTTGTGCTTGCTGTGTCGAGTGTAAACGGGAAATGATATTGGGTGGCAAACCCAGCTTTGTTTTAAACTCACCTTGCATCGTGTTGCATCTGTAGGGGAAGGCCCACGTGTCTACCCTTTCGGGTAAAGAAGCTGCCCTTGTGATTTGTGGTGGGTTTATATGTAGTTTTGATGTTGGAGAAGAACTGAGCGGTTCATTCGGGGCTGATGGTGAGGGGGGCGCTATCCGCCGGTTGTGCTTCGCTCCACCGGCGGTTATTTACATTGAGCACCTCCGGTGCTCCAGCGAACGCAATAACGCTGCAATATCAACGTACTTTGACTTTGCGGTTGCCCTGGGTTCGGTGGAGCTGGCTCCCCCACAAAAAAATCAAAGAAGCGGGGCAAAGAAGCGGGGCGGCTGCCCCCTCCAAAAGATTGGGAGGCTGGCTCTACCGAAACGAAAGATGGCTTTTTTGTGGGTTGTATCTGTGTTAGTTACGGTTTCCTGGAGGTCTTTGGGCTTCCGTGGGTGGGTAAATAGCATTTTCATTTTTCCCAAGTGCAGGTTGAATATGCAGTTTGGAGATTCACTCAAAGATCTTACCTGGATCAGTGACAATCTTATCATTTATCAGGGTGTCAAGACGAAAATAACGCCGATGGTTGGGCAGTATCTTGACGCCAAGAAGCAGGCGGGCGATGCCTTGCTTCTTTTTCGAATGGGTGATTTTTACGAGGCATTTTTTGAAGATGCCAAGACTTTGAGCCGTGTTTTGGATCTTGCACTGACCAGCCGCACAAAGGGGGAGGAAGGCGGGGACATGCCCATGTCGGGCGTTCCCGTGCGTTCGATCAACGAGTATCTGTTTCAGCTTGTGGAGCAGGGCTATCGCGTGGCGGTTTGCGATCAGCTGGAGGAGGCTTCTCAGGCGGTTGGCATTGTCAAGCGGGGGATTACCCAGATTGTGACGCCGGGGACGCTCTTTGATGAGCGCCCGGGTTGTGATCGCAGCACGCGTTTTTTGACGGCAGTGGTTTGGGGGGAGGGCTCGAAAGGGGCCAGGGGCGAAGTGTCGCTGGCAATTGCGTCGATTGATCTTTCGACCGGCTATTGCACCATGACGGCGCTGAGTTCTGCGGCGTCGCTGAGTGCTGAAATTCAGCGCCTCAGTATTCGTGAGATCATTTCACACCATTCGGCGCATGACGGCCTTCTTGAAAAGGCGCTGGGTGGCGTGCCTGTTCAATATCGCGAGCGCGATGCTTTTTCGAAGGAGGCATTGGGCGATTATTGGCAGAGCGCAGCCGATTCGAAAACTGCCCTTTCTAAAGAAAAGTTTGACACATTTCTTGGGCAGATCGATGCCATGGGGTTTGGGCAGGGTGAGCTTGTGGCCGATGCTTTTTGCGGGCTGTTTCGCTACCTCGTCGATCTGCGCTATCCGCTGACGGCTAATATCGAGCAGATTTACCCGTATCGTGGTGAATCTTTCATGCACATTGATGCCTCGACGTTTCAGAATCTTGAAATTTATGCGACGCTTCGTGGGGGGCAGCGCCGCGGGGCTTTGCTTGGCGAGATCGATGATACGGTGACGGGGCCGGGGGCGAGGCTTTTGCAGAATTGGCTGGCCTATCCCCTTAAGGATCTGGGGCAGATTGCGGCTCGCCATGATGCCGTCCAGGATTTGTTCGACAACTACGAAGTGCGCGAGGCAGTGAGAAGGATTCTTGGCGATATTGCCGATCTCGAACGGTTGTCGACAAAGATCGCCAATGACAAGGTGACGCCTCGTGATTTTGTGATGCTCAAGCGCAGTTTGCAAACAATTCCTGCCATTGTGGCGCAGTGCGAGCAGTGTTCGGCGCGGTATTTCCGGCGAGCCGCAAGCCAGCTCAATCCGCTTGAGGACTTTGCTCAGCATATTGATATGGCGCTTATTGAGGAGGCGCCGGCTAACCTCAACGATACGGGTTACTTTAAGCGGGGTTTTGACGAGCAGCTGGATCATTTTCGGGAAATTGCGCAAAATGGCCAGCAGTGGCTGCTTGATTATGAAGCCAGTCAGCGCCAGGCGACTGGCATTGCCTCTCTGAAGGTGAAATATCAGCGCGTTTTTGGTTATTTTATAGAAGTGACCAAATCCAATATGTCGCTTGTGCCTTCATCGTACATTCGTTCTCAGACGCTTACCAATTGCGAGCGTTTTTATACGAGTGAGCTTAAGGAGTACGAAGAGGAACTGCTTGGGGCAGAGTCCAGGCGCGTTGAACGCGAGCAGGAGCTATATGTGGCGCTCAAGCAGAAGGCGGCCGGCTATCTGGCGGATCTTGTCAAGAATGCCCGTATTCTGGCGCATATTGATGTTTTGGGCAGCCTGGCGCATACGGCACATCATCGTCAGTATACGCGCCCGATTTTGGATGACTCGCGTACGTTTACGCTTTTAGGGGCACGGCATCCGGTGGTGGAGAGGTTCCTGGCCAAAGGGGAGCGTTTTGTGCCCAACGACATGACGCTGGATGATGCCGGCCGGTTTATGATCATCACGGGGCCCAATATGGCGGGCAAGTCGACGGTCATTCGTCAGGCGGCGATCATTGCGCTCATGGCGCAAATGGGTTCCTTTGTGCCGGCGGATTCGGCGCGCCTTGGGGTGGTTGACAGGATTTTTTCGCGGGTTGGCGCCAGCGATAATCTGGCCCTTGGTCAGTCGACGTTTATGGTCGAGATGACGGAGACGGCGAATATCCTTGCCAATGCGACGGATCGCAGTCTCGTCATTTTAGACGAGATTGGCCGTGGCACGTCGACGTATGATGGCCTTTCTCTGGCCTGGGCCATTGCAGAGTTTCTGCATACGAACATCGCGGCGAGAGCGCTTTTTGCGACGCACTACCATGAGCTGACGGAGCTTGAGAATGTTTTGCCGGGTATCAAGAATTGCGCGATTGCCGTTAAGGAATACAAAGGGGACATCATTTTCCTTCGCAAGCTTGTTGATGGATCGGCGAATCGCAGTTACGGCATTCAGGTGGCCAAGCTTGCGGGGTTGCCTGGCGAGGTGATTGCCCGGGCCGAGCGAATTCTCGAAACGCTGGAGCAGAATGCGCATCGGGAATTGGTGAAGGAGCATGCCGAGGGCGGAGAGACAGTGCCCCAAAAAGCGGTTTTGTCCGGCCCGCAGCGTTCGCTTTTTTCGTCGGGAGCGGCACCCGAGTCTGAACCCGAGCTTGATCCGAAGTTTTCGGCCCTGTTAGAAGAGTTTCGCCATTTGACGCTGGATGCAATGACCCCTATCCAGGCCATGAACTGGCTATACAAGTGGCAAAGGCGCGTTCGTTGAGGCATTTTCATTTTTTCTTTTCGTGGGGGAACTCGTTCCCCCACACCCCCTGCGATACTTCGTATCGCTTGTG
>WQTY01000340.1 GCA_009786045.1 Pseudomonadota bacterium
TATCTGCACCCGCCGTTTCATTGCAACGCTTTACGGGTGGCATCAAATCCTGAATTTCCTCTGGCGTCATTCGTTTCTGGCGCATCGGCAGTGCCGGCACCTGCTCCAGAGATTCGAGCGTATCTGCGACCCCAACCTCGAAACTGGCGGCATATTCCTGGCCAAAACTCACCGAAGGCCGCGGCTCGATGTATCGCGTCGGCGTCAGCGTCGATGACTTTCGCTGTACCGCCACCGCACTCATTGACACCTGAGAGTTGCTGCGCACATGCGCCTGGGCATGCGTTTGAACGGGTTCCGCATGGCCATAGAGACAGGAACGAACGCGCTCAAAATCCAATCCCAGCGCAAGAAGCAGCGATTGCCCCATGCAGCGCTCATCCAGAATCGCCATCAAAATATGCGTTGCCCGCACGCTGTCTTCGCGAGCCAAAGCGGCCAGACGGCTTGCCCGGTCATACAGTCGCTGCGACATGTCCGAAGGCTCTGGCCTCAGCGAATGCGCACAAAGGCCATGTTCGTACGACTCAAGTGTGACGCCAAAACCCGATAATATGTCGCGCGCTGCACTGGGAACCCGAAAAACACTGCGCAGGAGCAGGGCCGTGTTCAAACGAACGCGCATCTCGCCTGCATCGCGTTCCGCGTCCCTCACTATCCGAACCAGGTCATCGGTCCACGGCAGCGTCATTTGTCTTCCTCCATGAAGATTGGCAATTTAATACAAAAAACGCCGACAAGACGCGGCGCAATACGGGCATGTTTCCGCATCCTGCTCACATGCCCTCACTCTGACGCAAACAGCAACCCACCCCATACACCAATCCCATTCTGCGCGCAAGATGCGTGATTCGCTCTCAGCATCAATCCTTGTCGGGAGACAGAATCTTTTGAATTCTCGAGAGCGCCACATGGTATTCCTCAGGCGATTCAACGCCTTCCAATACATTGTACGCATACGAAAGCGCTTCCAGCGTCTCATAATCCTCGCGCGAAAACGACGTCCCNCCCTCCAGCCGCTCCAATGCCCCTGCATACTCTCGTACGATTTCCCGGCAAAGCTTGTTTCGCTTCGCCGTGTTCCCGCGCCGTTCGGACGACCTGGCCAATCGCATCAAATCTTCCGAGACAAAATTCGCCTGATCATACAGGAAAATGCGCGTCATCTCCAGGCCCGTCTCCAGGCAGCGATCGTAGGCATCAAGCGTTCCCTGACGCTCAAAATGCCCCGCCAGCATGCGCACCGCCTCGCGTATCCGGCGCCCCGCCAGCCGCATCGAATCCGATACGCCATCTTCGTCCGCAACCTCCTGCATGCTCCGGGACAGCTTCGGAAGCTCCGACAAACACTTCCCTGCCAGCGTCTCCGAAATCTCATCCTCGCCGCCTTCCTCAAACGCCAGCACAAACTGCGCCAGGTTGATCAATACCCGATCGCCGCTGCTGCGCATGCGAATGCGAAGGCGATACATCTCATCGCTGTCCCCCTCCTCCAGAAGCTCACGCACAATCGTCAGCAACGAAATCGAATACGAGTCCGTATTGTCTTCACTGCGAAAAAAAGCATAAATCTGCTTCATCGCGTCATCGCGATGCCCCGCCGAAATAGCACGGCACAATTCCGCATGCTTACCCATAAAAACCGTCTTCGACATGGACTCCTCCTCATAAACGGGAACACGACAAACGCTGCCCACTGCTAAACCAAATTCACACCCTTTCGTCACGGTTTTTTTTCGGGGGAACGCGTTCCCCCGTATCCCCTGCGATACTGCGTATCGCTTTTGGGTCAAGCAGTATCGCCTTTGGACAATCAGTTTTGGCCCTCTGAAGTTTTTTGGCTGTGGGGGCAGCCGCCCCCTGCGCCGCTATCGCACTCGCCAAACTACATGCAGGTTTTCATCAAAACTTTCTGTAAATTAAGGACAATTTTTTGAAATTCAGACAAAAAACAATCCCGGTTGTCGACATTTTTGTCTATGAGTGAGTGTTCGCAGTCTCTCACGCCCACAAGCAATGCGGAGCATTGCAGGGGGTGTGGGGGAACGAGTTCCCCCACAAAAGGTTCCCGCAAAAAATAAGGAAATTCTCATGGAAGTACAGATTCAGATTAAGACGGCTGGCCGCCGTCAGAGTATTTTTGAGCTCAGGCGGCAGGTGATACCAGACAGCGTAAAAACGGCGTGTGACCTCATTGAGGCACTGGTTCGCGATAATGTGCGCGCGTACAATGCCAGGCAGACAGATGCGCCGTTTTTTTCTGTTTTAACCCAGGAGGCCATGGAAGATGGCGTTGAAACAGGGGCTGTCCGTTTTGGCGACCGACGAAACGAAGAAACACAGGACGAAGAAGCGGCTGTCGCAAACGCGCTTTGCTGTTTTGAGGATGGTTTGTTTCGCCTTTTTGTTGGCGATAAAGAGGTGCTGGCACCAGACGGGACGATGCATTTGAAGGATGGCGATACGGTGACATTCATCCGTCTGACGATGTTGGCAGGACGACGCTGGTAAGCAAAGTTTTTTGCTCACAAAGCAAGGCATGTTGCTATAAACAATAACATATCGCCCTTACCCACAAGCAATGCGTCCATAGGGGCAGATAATATCTGCCCGGCAGGGGCGTCAGGTGAAACTCCCTTTCGAAAAACGTCAATTTTTGCCAATAACGAATCATTTCGCCCTTACCCACAAGCAATGCGCAGCATTGCAGGGGGTGTGGGGGAACTGGTTCCCCCACAAAAAAAAGAAAAATTAATGATAGACGAAAAAATCTGCAAAGAATTCCGCGAACAGGCCATGAAGCTGACGAAGGGTATGAAGGGGCGCACAGGCGAACTTGTCGCTGCCCTCTCTGGTTACTATTACGAGAGGCGCGAGCAGGTGCGGCAATGGCTGTCTTTGGCCGATTTGCTTGAGTCAGTGTTTTCGGATGGCATTGAACCGATATATTTAGCCGTGCATGGGCGAGAAATCGCGGACAAGGCGGTAAAAGTCGCACGGCGCATTTTCGAGAGTCCGTATTCGATGTCAGTATATCGGCGGTCGTTTCATGCGCAGGATTGGCGAGAGTATGCGCCGGCATTGGTGGAGCTCATGGATGGAGCGTACTATCCGTGGGGCGCGTGGTATGCGGAACTGGGCAAGTCAGGCAATCGACTGTGTGAAGAGGGGGTGTGCAGTACGTTGCTGAGCGAATTCCTGGCGATGGAAATCAATGAGGGGAATGCGGCGGTTATTGGGTTCGTGCGCAACGCGTGTTTAGCCGACAACAATGTGCAGGTGCTGACGCACGCCATTTTGCTGTCTGTCGTTAAGTGCAGCCATGTCGATTTGCACAGGCTTTTGGGCGATCTGTTGCTGGCGGCAAAGCTGCAGGAGGGTTTGCGGCAATCGATTTTGGAAAATGCCGACATGGGTTCGGTCGACGTCCTGCGCATGTTGATGCAAATCGTTCATGACAACGATTTGCTGCGCTTTTCTGCGGCATTGCGTGCGCTCGGAACGTGGATGGGATTGGGCTATGGCTTCGAAGACAAGCGGCAGGCCGCAAAGGCTCTGAGGCTGGG
>WQTY01000341.1 GCA_009786045.1 Pseudomonadota bacterium
CGAGCGCCAGACCCTTGTCGACCCCACCCGCAAGCAATACAAGCGGCTCGTCAATCGTCATGAGCGCTGCCGTCGCAGCATGCGGATTCGTCGCTTTCGAATCGTCGATAAACGCAATGCCATCGACATGACCAACCGTCTGAATGCGGTGGGGAGGAGGCGTGTACTGCAAAACCGCCTTCTCTATCTCGGAAAACACACACCCCATCGCGAGACAGCCCAGAACGCTGCACATGATGTTCATGGCATTGTGCATGCCGCGAAGATGCGGCGTCTCCAGGGGAAGACTATACTGCTGCCCGCCATACCAAAACACGATTTGGCCTGCCTCAACACAGGCATACTCACCTGCCTCACCGGGAATATCGTCCCGGCCTCGCCCATACCACAAACACCGGGGCCTGGCGTCTTTTCCCCATTGTGCAATCTCCGGGTCTGAAGCGTTAAGAATGGCCACATCGCAAGCCTGCATCGCAAGAAGCGGCCGCTTCTTGGCCTCGACATACCGATCCCAATTGCCCTCAAAATAATCGCGATGATCCTCGGCGATGTTGGTCGTCAGCAGGATGTGCGGCCGAAATGTCGGACAGAACGGCAGCTGAAAAGCACTCGTTTCGATGACCAGACAGGTGAGCGCCTCTGCCATCAGCACCACCTCTGACAATGGTATGCCAATGTTGCCCGCCGCTCGGTTGGTTTTGCCGCATGCATTGAGAATAAACGACGTCAGTGTCGTCGTCGTCGTCTTGCCATCGGTACCGGTGACGGCAAGGATCGGTATCGAAGTCGCACGAAAACCCAGCTCAAGTTCGGCAATGACAGGAATGCCCTTTGATGCGGCCTCGACCAGCGACGGCGTATTCGGCGCCAGACCGGGACTCGTGACCACGACAGTCGCCGAACCCACCTCATTGCGCCCAAGAATCAGCTTTGTTCCCTCGGGAAGCCTGGCCTCAAGCGCCGTACGCCGTGACTCGTCCGATATGTCCGAGGCCAAAACGGTCTTTCCAAAAGATGCCAGCAAATGTGCCGCCGACAAACCAGAGGCACCCAAACCAAAAATCGCCACACACGTATGCCCGGGGAGAGGATCTATCCTGTCTGCCATGCCAACCTCATTCAAATATAACGCACATCAACAATCGTGACCCGGCGCTTGGCCTTTGGCGTATGAATCGTTGCCTCGTCATCGATCCCAAGCCCCAAAATCGCCTGACCCACCGGCGAACGATAGCTCACATGGGCTTCGTCCAGCGTGTCGAGAGGACCCACGATCTGATAGGTCACTTCATCGTCCGCCTCGTGATCATAGAGCGTTACCGTCGCGCCAAAAAAAACCTTCTCCCCTCGCGGTACTTTCGGATCGACAACCTGCATATCGGCAAAGCTCCGGTTCAAAAAACCAAGCCGGCGGTCGATCTCACGCAGGCGGCGTTTCCCATAGATATACTCGGCATTCTCGCTGCGATCACCATGCGCAGCAGCATCCGCAACTTCCTGCACGACCTTGGGACGCTCCACGGTCTTGAGAAAATCAAACTCCTCCCTCAGGGCACGATACCCCGCGGGCGTAATATACTGCGTCATGCCTGTCCCTCAAAGATATCCACTCGCTCGGGATACCCGCCCGGCGCAATCCGAAACACCCCCTGATCCGTAATCCGAAGCGCCGGTATGACTGGAAGACACATAAAGCTCAACGCTGCCATGGGATTGGGAAGCGTTACGCCAAGGACAGCGGCACAAAATTCCGACAGCTTCAACTCCAGTGCCACCACTGTCTCCGCATCCTGATTGCTCATCAAACCACCAATCGGCAGCGGCAAACGCTCGACACGATCACCCCATACCGCCGCCTGGCCGCCATCCATATTCCGAATCTCCCGGGCACACTGCAAAATGTCAGCATCCGACATTCCCACCACAATGATGTTGTGCGAATCGTGCGCCACAGACGAACCCATTGCCCCCTGGGTCATCCCAAAACCATGCACAAAACCCACGCCAAATGCCCCGGAGCCATGATGACGTTCAAAAACACAAACTTTGGCAATGTTTTGCGATGCCGAAGGCACCGCCATGCCATCTTTCGTCTTGGGTTTGAAAAAGACCTCGTTCGTCAGAATCTGACCGGGAATGAGGGAAATGGCACGTGCAAGCTTCCCGGACACGCTGGGCACCGCCAGCGCCTCCTCGTTCGGCAGCTTAACGTTGATCGAAGGCTTCAGATAACGGCGCGTCGACCGGCACGATGACAACGTCTGGCCATCGTGATACACCAGACGCCCATGATGAATGACCATGTCGGGCATAAAATGCTCCAAATCCGGTGCAATGACCAGGTCCGCCAGTGCCCCGGGAAAAATCGCACCAATCGAAGTGTTAAGCCCAAAATAAGTCGCAGGCGTCAGTGTGGCCATCTGAATGGCACGAATCGCCGGCACCCCAAAGGCCACCGTTCGGCGCACCAGGTGGTTGATGTGGCCGCGGGCCATGAGATCCGTCGGATCCAGGTCATCCGACGCAAACATCAGCCGGCTCACATTGTGTTCGTTGATGAGCGGCAAAAGCGCGTCCAGATTCTTCTCACTCGACCCCTCGCGGATCATCACATGCATGCCGCGGCGCAGCTTCTCCCGCGCCTCCTCAAGCTCCGTCGATTCATGATCAGAGTTCACCCCAAGATAAATGCACGTATTCAGCGCCGGCCCCCCCAACAACGGCGCATGCCCATCAATCACGAGATGCCTCTCCTGAAAATCCTTCAGCTTCCGCAGAACCTTCGCATCCCCATTTAAAAGACCGGGCACATTCATCACCTCGCCAAGCCCCACCACCCACGGGCTCTGCATCAAAAACCTCAGCTTGCTCGGCCCAAGATACGCACCATACGTCTCGACCCCATTGTCAGCCAGCGCCGGGACACACGAGGGAGCCGTAAAAAACACATTCAGATAGCCATTGTCCGAAGCCGTATCCATCTGAAAAGCAATCCCGTCCAGAGATGCCACATTGGCAATTTCATGCGGATCCGTAATGACCGTCGACGTTCCGTATCGCGCCATCACGCGTCCAATCTCAGGAATCGTCAGCTTCGTACTCTCCAGGTGAATGTGCGCATCGACAAACCCGGGATAAACATACCGGCCGCCGACATCGATCTCCTGCTCACCCTCATACCACGGGCCAATCCCCACCACCTGGAAACCCGAAATGGCAATGCTCACATCCTCTTCGATCTCACCGCTGAGCACATTCACCAGCCGGCAGTGACGCAACACCAAATCCGCTGCCCGCTCCGCATTCGCCTCTCGCCGGTACTTAAAATATGCCTGTCTCATCGCTTCTCCTTCGGGGAAACCTCGTGGGAACCTGCTCCCCCGAACCCCCTGCGATACTGCGTATCGCTTTGGGTCAAAAATGACTGCCTTTGGATAAACTATTATAGCCCGCTGTGACGAGCTTTTTGTTTTGGGGGCCGCGCCCCCTGCGCCGCTATCGGCGCCGCCGATACGCGGCTACCCCCTGTGCGGGGCCTCAGTT
>WQTY01000342.1 GCA_009786045.1 Pseudomonadota bacterium
TCGTCGAGAATTTCGGTCGCGAATGCAGGGGCAGCCACGAGCTCGGAGGGGTTGTAAATGGGGCTGTAGACTTCGGGGGAGACGATTTGCAGCCACTCAATGCGTCCCAGTCCCGGCATCATGACCAGGCCGTGCCGGCTTTTGAGTTTCTCCCGGGCTTCTGAGTCACCGATTCGGATCAGGCGCGGTTTGAGCGACTGATAGAGCTTCCTGAACATCTCAATGAGGGATGCCGTGGCGATGCGCCGGGGTGCATTGGTGCGCTGCAGATCGAAGAAGAGTGCGCCCAGCCCCTGTTTGTCGGGCAGGAGAAAAGTGCATTGCCAGAACTTCTCGCCTTCAGCCCGCAACACGACGAACTTACACCGTGGATTTAGCGTAGCCTCACAGATGGCGCTAAGCGAGTAGGGACGCACTGTGGCATCCGCATTCGTCCGGAATATCGTGGGTTGACTAAATACAGCGCCCGTCAGAGCTTCGAAAAAGCTCCGCATTCCGGACTCCGTTCGCGGTGGATGCTGCGGCTTAAGCGAAACGAAGGCCTGAAGCATGAATGCGACTCCTATTGGGAAAAGTAACAAATCTATCGGCCATTATGAACCTGCAGGCTCAACAATAGCCGCATAAAACCAACACACTGCGAGTTTCTAGCACGCAGGCACCGGAGGGTCAAATTATTCTTCCGCCCCACAGACCTGATCGACGCTTTCCAGCTCACGCTTATCGTAAAGCTCTTTTCGGTAGATTTTGACATTCTCCGGCGCCTGGATGCCTATCCGAACCTGGTTGCGCCTGATTTCCTTGACTGTGACTTCGATCCTGTCCTTGCCCTCACCTATGATGATACTTTCTTCCGGTTTTCGTGTCAGTGTCAGCATTTCCTCATTCCTGCTCTTGTGCCTGTTTTCACAGTGCGGCCCCATGGACGGATGATCCATGTCGGTCTTCCATGACGTGCCGCAGGGGGCGCTGCCATGGCTGCGGCGCTTCCTGCTCACGTGCTCTGTATACAGGTAACCGGATTTTCGGCAAATATCGTGCCATTTCCTGCCGCATGGTGACGCCAATGGCGGTGGATTGCCTTAAAATACCTACATGTGGCATGCGGTTGTTCCGTTTTATGCGGTCTCATGTTGTCAAAATGGCGTGGCATGCAAAAAAAGCTTGCCGATGGTGGGTGGTTTGTGTCAAAAGCTGATTGCTCTTAGGGGTGTAGCTCAGTTGGTAGAGCAACGGCCTCCAAAGCCGTGGGCCGAGGGTTCGAGCCCTTCCACCCCTGCTAAAAGCGCGGCGAATCATTTGCCGCGCTTTTTTTGTCTCCAGTCCCCCTGAATTCAAAAGAATTGGTTCCTTCGAACAGGGTTGCCAAGAGGTGGACGTTGAGATAATGCAACGACATGTGTGTTTTGCCTCCATGCATTCACACGCGCTTTTGCAGATTAAACTTCGGACCAAGGAGTAGTGGTATGGCGAATCATCGGTGGGTATGGTCATTGTTGGCCTGTGCAATCTTGACAGGGTGTGGCGGAGCATCGAAAGCAACGAAAGGCGAGGAGACTATGTCTGCGCTGACAGAGGCTTCGGCGTCTGAGCAGACGGCGGCCGATCTGTGTTCGGATGAAACGCCTTCGGGCCAGTTCCTGTTGCATGTCAACGCAGAACTGACGCGCCTGGGCAAAATCACCTGGGACAGCATGTGGACTTATATGACCGATATCCGCCCGGAAACAGAAGCAGCTCTGACCGCAACCCAGGAAGTGACCATGGCCGGAAGAGCACAAATTTTTAAAGATGTGCTGGCTTTCAGCGAACAGGACATTGCTTGTGAAGATCACCGACGTCAGCTTTCGCGCATCATCTCTGACATCACCATGCCACCACCCAGAGATACCGCCAAACAACAGCAACTTGCCAGCGTCAACGCCAAGCTCGTAGGTCATTATGGTTCGGCAACACACTGCGTTGAAGAAGACAAATGCTTCAATCTGGGAGACTTGTCCAAAATTCTCGCAACAAGCCGCGATGAGACAGAACTCCGATTTGCCTGGCTTGCCTGGCACAATATGTTCGATGATCAAAAAGAACTCTACGTCGATTTCGTCAATTTGGTCAACGAGGGGTCGCGCGATATGGGCTTCAATAGTTTGACGGATGTCTGGCTCTCGGGCTACGACATGTCCTCAGACGCATTCCGTGCCGATGTCGATGCCCTCTGGGAAGAACTCAAACCGCTCTATACAGCCCTTCATTGTTACGTGCGCGCAAAACTTGCTGCTCACTACGGCACAGAACTCGTACCGCTTGATAAACCCATGCCCGCCCACATGCTCGGCAATATGTGGGCGCAGGAATGGAGCAATGTTTATGACCTGGTAACGCCCTATCCAGATGCCCCAAGGCTTGATGCCACCGCCGGCATTGTTGCCAAAAACATGGACGCCATTGAGATGTCAAAGAGTGCTGAAGCATTCATCGCCTCGCTTGGGATGCGCGAATTGCCAGAATCATTCTGGACGAACTCCATGTTTGTCAAGCCCGAAGGACGCGAGGTGGTTTGCCATGCAAGCGCCTGGGATATGGACACCAAGGGCGATGTCCGCATCAAAATGTGCATTGAGCAAACTCACGACAGCTACTTTACCATCCAACACGAACTCGGGCATATCTATTACTATCTCTACTACAACCATCTCCCCCTTGCTTTCCAGCGAGGTCCCAATGATGGTTTCCACGAAGCCATCGGCGATGCCCTGACACTGTCGATGACCCCACGCTACCTGCATCAGATAGGTCTCCTTGAGAGCTTCGAGGTAAGCCCGGAGACGACCATTAATGAACAGTTGCTGTCGGCTCTCGAAAGAGTCGCCTTCCTGCCCTTCGGTCTTCTCATCGATTCGTGGCGCTGGCGCGTGTTTGATGGCTCAACACCACCAGAGGGCTACAATGCCGCATGGTGGAAATTGCGCGAGGAGCTCCAGGGCGTTTCGGCGCCGGAATTCCGTGGCGAAAATCATTTCGATCCAGGTGCCAAATACCACGTCCCGGGCAATACACCCTACCTGCGCTACTTCCTGGCGCGCATTCTGCAATTCCAGCTTCATAAGGCGCTCTGTGAGGCAGCTGGCTACGAAGGCCCATTGCATGAGTGCTCGATTTATAACAGCAAAGCCGCAGGCGATAAACTCATTGCGCTCCTCTCTGTGGGCGCCTCCCAGCCCTGGCAGGATGTACTCGAAGCACTCACAGGTACACGTGAAATGTCTGCACAGGCCATGCTTGATTACTACGCACCACTGATGGCTTTTCTTAATGAACAAAACGCCGCTCTTACATGCGGCTATTAATTTCTGAGGGGGCAACGCCCCCTGCGCCGCTATCGCACTCGCCTTAACTGACGGCAGGGTCGCGGCGTCGAAATGGTGCAGATTCCAGGAAGCAGGGAGGCGTGGAAGGGAGCGTACTCTCGTACGTGACCGACCACAACGACGCCGCTGACGACGAAGATGCCCATTTGGGCGACTGCGAGGCGAGTGCGA
>WQTY01000343.1 GCA_009786045.1 Pseudomonadota bacterium
ATGCTATTTTCAAGTCAATCAAAGATGTTATGATATGTCGAAACATCATGGATGATGCAAGGCCATGGATTTCAAGTCCAGCATTGGCTTAGAAATGGTATTAGGCGCATCCTTCACTAAGATAAGTAAGATTAGAAGGCGTTGTCGTTGCAGCCCCATAAATTGTCGAGCCTTATGGTGGCCATTTCGCGTTTTCTTGCAGATGCGCGTGCGTTGGCCTCGGCCAGGGTAAGTACTCCGCCTGTGCTCTGGGGCGGTCGCCCCACGATGGCCACGGCATGGAGTGTCAGCTTGTAGCTGCAGTAATTGCCTTGCTCCGACATGCCCACTGTATCAAGGAGCAGCTCATGGAGTCCTTCGTAGGAACCAAGCTGCTGCACCGAGCGGGATAAATCGCCTCGCAGCCAGTGGTTACCAGGACTATCAGAAGCCAGATCACTTGGCAGATTGGTCAGGCCTGTAAAATGCTTGATATCCTCTGTGCGGTATACCCGCGATCCGGTCATTTTGATTTGCTGCAGCTGGGCCAGGGAGCTGGAATCGATAAGCTGCGCTTTCATGTGGGTGGCTACCCCCTGCGCGGCGTAGGCCGCCTGGCGATTGAAGCGAAACGCCGTTGCCGTTTGTGCCTCATTGAGTGTTGCCCGAAGCGCCACCAGGGCGATGGCCGTTATCGACAATACGATGAGCATGACAATAACGAGCGCTGCGCCCTGACGTTCAAAATGCGTGTTATGTATTTTCATGATGACCTCGTTTTCGTTTACCACGGGATAGTCGCGCGATCCGAGGCAAAGATAAAGCGCGTCCCCGTCGCTGTGCTGCGCGAGAACAGCGACGCATTGCCTTGAATGTGGACATAGTTAAAAGCATGTGGTCCAGCGATCAGGAAGGGAGGAAATGGCCCCGCCGCCGTGATCTGAGCTTGTTCGATCGTTCTGCCTGTGATGGGCACCTCACCCAGTACCCCGATGCGGAAAGTGATGCCCGTCAGGTTTTCAATCCGGGGAGGGGATGCCATCCAGGGCAACATGGCGCCATAGTTGAGCGGCGATGTGCTCAAGGTAGTTTCGTAGTCTGTCTGCTGAGCCGCAGTCATGTCTGTGTGCAGTGGCAACACATCGAAATACTGGACGTTGCGAAGCAGAATGCTGCAATTCGTTGGCGGCGCCAGATTGCTATCGCCAACCATAATGGGATTGCGGAAGCATCGCAGGAGACAGGGTATCCTGTTGCCGTCGCCATTGATATCGACCATGTGCACGCCATACGAAATCGCCGAGATCGGCGCCAGCTCATCTCCTGTGAAATTGACTGCAAATCCCAGCTCGGGAGTTGTCGGGAGAGGATCAGCGAGTTTGAGCTGGAGAGAGCTGAGTTCTTGATCTAGAGGGTTTTCCAGAGCCACAATGACACTTCTGTCCCGGCTGATGGATGTCAGACGGATGGCCCAGATATTATCGAAGGATTGCATGAAGGCGGCCTCGAAGTCTTCATTGAAAAGACCGGGTGCCGGTGGTACGCCACTGCAATTGGGTCTATCGCAGGACCCAACCATGCAGCCGAGGCTCGCGTTCGGCACAATGCCGGGTGCGCGATTGGCAATTTTGCTCAGGCAGCCATTGCTTTGGATGCTGCCCAGGCCCATATTGTCGACACTGATTTGATTGCCAAGACTTTCGCGGATCGTGAACTCGGTGTAGTCAGTTAAATCACCCACAAGCGTGAACTCAGAATAGTGTCGCCCACCCACCTGAACGCGCCCTACATTGAATGCGAGGATGTTTCCACCTAAAACATGAATACTCTCTTTTTCGCTGTCGAAGGCGGCGCGATAACCTATCCGGCCGATGTCGCGCTGGATCATCATTTGTGCAGCGCGAAGGTTGGCGAGGAGCTGTCCGCGGTCATTTTCATTTCTAAAGCTTGCGGCCGTTCCCGAGACCATCGTGTAGGCCGCCAGGACGACGATCGACGTCACCAATACGGTGACTAAGAGCTCAATGAGTGTAAATCCCTTGCGCATGAAGCAGACTCCACCAGTCGCCATTTTAGTTTGCGGGTGTGAAGGCAAACGGGAGTGTGATAAAATCGCAATCCCGAAGGTCAGTTCGGCGATAAGCGGCAGTGTCGAAAGCGGCGAAATTCGCATTGACATCGCAATCGACACCAGAATTTCTTGCCCATGCTACGCGTATTGCACCCGTAAGCGCTGGGTTTCCTGGGACTCCCTGACGGCGAAACACGCCCACTTGAAATCTGCCTGCCGGAGGGCTGTCAACGACACCGTTAACTGTGTACAAAGCTGTGCTTCCACCCAAACGTCTCCAACTCCCAGCCGTGGCGCCAAGGACAGTTTCCAGGTGAGTACCTTCGGGAATATCCAAAGGCGTCCAGCTGCGGGCATCTCGTGTCATTTGTGCCAGAAAACCTTCGGCCAGCAAAGTTGCCTGGGTACGATCGCGGGACACCGTGCGCTGGCTTAACGACGCTGTCAGCATCGCCAGGAGACCAAGACAGCCGATGCTGAGCACTGCCGCTGCCACAAGCACTTCTATGAGCGTAAATCCTCGTCGCATACTCTCTCCATAAACCCGCGCCCCACGGCATTATACAGCCCTGAGACAGACGAATCCAGGGTGAAAGCTCATGTGTCTAAAATAGACGTTTGTTTCCGATTTTGAGCTTTGACAGCCATCCGCCGCCCTTTGCCTTTTTTTCCTTCTCTTCCGGGGGGTCTTCCCACCAGGCCTCCTGATCGTCGCTGATCTGGAAATTCTCGATGTATTCTGGCGGGATATTGTCGGGGAGGGTGAGGCGTCTTGGGTTGATTGCGACGTTGAGGTTTATTTTCCACTGGCCCTCTTCCTGACGCATGTAAATCGTGCGCTGTTCGGCGTCGATGAGCAGTGTCACTTCTGCGGTTCGGATGTCATTGCGAGTCTCGACCTTTTCTTTGGTGATGGCTGGCCGCGCGGCGGGCGTGATGCCGTCCATAAGCCGTTTCCAGGGCTCTTCGCTGTATGGGCGGCCGTTTTCGACCATCTCAATGGAGTCTGTTGTGAAGGCATCGCGAAACTTAAGAACGTTGTCCTTGTAGGCAAACTCAATGGCCTGTTTTAGCGCATCCTTGGGCTGTTTGCCATGGAACTTGACGAGGTACACCACCAGGGCCACGATGGCGATGGTGAGCAGAAATATCCCAAGTTTGATCAGATTCTTGAGGCGCGCCATCGCCTTTGCTTTGGCCTGTTTTTTGAGCTGATCCGGCGTAGGTGCTTTGGGCGCTTTGGGCATTGGGGGTGCCTTGGGCACCTTTGCCGCAGTACCAGCCATCTTTGCTGCTTTCGTCAGATTTGGATTCAACTTTGCCATGGCAAACTCCTGGGTCAGAAAGGCCACAACATTATAGCGCATTTTTGCGTCTGCCCGCAACGTCCCGTTTTGGGAATCAGGGGGATTGACTTCGATCAGATGGTGGATTTTTGTGGGGGAAGTTTCCCCCTGCGCCGCTATCGGCCGCAACCCCCCGTCG
>WQTY01000344.1 GCA_009786045.1 Pseudomonadota bacterium
GGTGACCATGACGGTGGGGAGGTCGCCGGGTTTTCGGATGGCGGCGAAGGCGGTGGCGGCATTTTGCAGGAATGTGCGCATGCCGTAGCAGTTTGAGGAGGTGATTTCTGTGGCGGCAGTGAGGAGGGATGCACCAAGGGCTGCGCGTGCTTCGAGGAGCTGGTCGAGTTCGCTGGAGAGTTTTTCGTAGAGCTCGTCGGTGACGCCCGGGGTGATTTCTGCGGGTCGTGTGTCGTAGCGCATGGCCAGCAGGAGGTCTGCGGTGAGGAAGCCGCAGTAAGCCATGGCGACGATGCCGCCAGGGATGCCTTCGAAGTAGTTGTTATCGGAGGGCGACCAGACGTCGACGCGATCGGCGAGTCCGAGGCGTTCGATGATGACTTTGTGGAGGTGGTTGTAGTTTCCGAATCGGCAGGGGCCGCGTCCGATGGGCATGAGGAAGGCGAATTTTTTGTTTTCGTCGCCTTTTCTTGAGACGCGTTCCATGAGTGTGCCTGCGGTCAGGGTCATGGGGACGCATTCTTTGCCGGAGGTGTATTTGCGGCCAATGGCAAGTGTTTCCTGGGTGGGAATGGGCATGGATTCGGCGTTGTAGCCGAGGCCTCGCAGGGTAGCGGCCAGGGCGCGTGAGCCGGGGCCCAGCCTTGGGACGATGATGGTGGCGTTATCGCGTTTGGCGCGGTCGAGGTCTGTATTTTTGAGTTCGATGTTGAGGAACTCGTTTGGCGGCAGGTCTTTCTGTTCGTTTTTACGGTTGAGGTGTTCCCGGACGCAGTGCAGGAAGGCTTCGATACGGGTTCGTGTGCCGGCATCGCCGGAGTGTCCGTCGGTTTCGATGATGGTGTAGGGTTTTCCCTGCATGATGTAGTCGTAGAAGTGGAGTGAGAAGCTGTCGGGGCCGCAGGCATAGTTTGAGCACCAGACGCTGTAGACGTTTGGCGTGCGTCTGGCCTGGTGTGCGGCGCGCAGGTTTCTTTGGGAGTAGCCCCAGAAGATGGTTTTGAAGATGGGTGTTTCGTCTGGGACGCGGTAGCAGTCGATGGGGATGGCGATGGCGCCCTGTTCTCTGAGGATGGTGGGGACGTTTGAGTTCAGGACGTTGTTGTAGATGGTGTAGGCGCGTCCCAGAACGACGATGGCAGGGATATCGTGTTTGGCGCAGTAGTCGAGTGCTTCGTCGCCAAAGTTTAGGAGCTGTGCGTCATAGTCCTTTTGCGTGTTGAGTGCTTTTTCGAAGGCGGGTGTGAAGGCATTGAGGGCTTCTTTTGTGCTGCATCTTCGGAGTTCGGCGACCATGTTGAGGCATGTTTCTTCAAACTTTTTGGAGTCGATGGTGCCTGGCTGAAAGTCGATGACGGGGGAAAAGAAGCGGATTTTTTCGAAGATGTCTGAGCCTTTTGAGGACTTTGCGTCCCAGTGGGTCATTTGGGGTGCGCCCTGAACGATGGGGCACAGGACACTTCTGTCTTCATCAGCCACAGCCGGTGTACTGAGGAGCATGGGCTGGAAGAGGATGTCGGGTTTTTGGTCGATGAGTGTCGATGTGACGCCATGGAAGAGCTGCATGGGTGCGCAGAAGGGGATGTTGGCTTCTTCGATGCCGCGTTTGAGGATGGCCTGGTCGGCTTTTTGGAAGATGTTAAGTTTGTACCCGAGGGCAGCCCAGAAGGCAGCGAAGAAGGGCGTGAGTGATTTGAGCGCAAATTCTTCGCTGAAGGCAACGGTTTTTCCGTTTGGATTTTGTGGCAGCGCCTGAATGATGTTCTGGAGAAGTTCGTCACGCTGGCGGAAGGGGTCAGGGGCGAGGTCTGGGAGTTTGATGCGGCCGGTACCCTTGTCGTAGAGTGAGCATCCACCGCCCCAGGTGAATTTGGATTCTTTGCCTTCGAGTCTTGTGTGAATCCGTTCGATTTTGCATTTGTTTCCTGCGCCGCCGCATCCTTTGGTCGAGTTGCAGACGAAGTTGTCTTTTTGGATGATTTCGGCAGTGAGGAATCTTGCCATGTCGAGTGCTGACATCTCGTCGCAGTTTTCGGCTCGATAGCGGCGCGTGAGCAGGGCGATGCCCTGGGCACCGATGGTGCCCGGGTTGGGGGGGACAATGACTTCGCTTCCCGTGCGTCTGGCGACAGCGGCGGCCAGAGCGTCGCTGGAGAATGGCATGCCCTGGCAGAAGATGACCTTGCCAACGCTTCTGCTTCCCTTGACGCGATTGAGGTAGTTTTGGATGATGGAGTCGTAGATGCCTGCGATGATATTTTCCTGTTTTTCGCCGGTGGCGACGGCTTCGTCGATGATTTCGGCCATGAAGACAGAGCAGTGCTGCCCGAGGGAGCAGGCGCACTCTGCCTGAAGGGCGATGCGAGCCAGGTCTTTGACGTCTTTGACGCCATCGAATCGTTTGCCCTGCTCTTCGATGAAGGAGCCCGTGCCGGCGGAGCAGGCTTCGTTCATGGCGGCGTCGACGACGCGTCCGCCTTCGATGCGGATATATTTGGCGTCCTGGCCGCCGATTTCGAAGATGGTGTCGACGCGAGAATCGTACGAGAGGGCGCCTTCGGCATGGGCGGCGATTTCGTTGAGGATATAGATGGACGCGGAGCCGTAGCAGACGCTGAGGAGGGAGCCGACGATTTCACGGCCTGAGCCGGTGGCACCGGCGGCCACGACGGGGAGTTTTGCCCATTCGGAGTTCAGGAATTGTTGGGTGAGATTTTGGGCGGCGCCAACGGGATTGCCTTTGGTGTTTTCGTAGGCTTCCCAGAGCATTTGGCCGGATTTGGCGTCGATGGCGACGACCTTGGAGCCCGTCGAACCCATGTCGTAGCCGAGGATCAGGCGGCTTTGGGGGGATTCTTGTGGCGTGGGTCGCGTGGTGGGGGCAAGGCGATGGATGTGCGCAAGGGAGGCAGCGATGTTTTCGATGCGATCGATGCGTTTGGCGGGATTCGTGGCAAAGACGGTTTCGAGTTTTCCTGGTTTTGCCTGGTGTTCGGCCGCGATTTTGGCGCATCCGATGGCTTCGATGAATAGCCCGAGGTCATCGGGGAGTGAGATGCATTCGAAGTTGTGTTTCTGGCAGAATTTCTCGAAATGGCGCTGGATTCTTAAACTCTGGGCGACACCGCCGGTCAGCACGAGTTTGGGGGGGCAGAGGGCGGGTTTGATGAGGACTTGAACGTTTTCGCACACGGCGTCGTAGAGACCGGCGACGATCCTGGCATGACTTTGACCGCCATTGGCAAGGTGGGTCATGTCCGTTTTCAGGATGACGGGGCAGCGTCCGGAGAGGGGGGAAGGATTGGCGACGTCTTCGCAGAGTTTGCTGGCTTCATCAATGCTCAGGCCAAAACGTTCTACGAGCTGCATCAGGAAGTTGCCTGTTCCCTGAGAGCAGCGTGTGTTTTCCCGGTAGACTTCGCGTTCTTTGTCTCTCATCTCCAAAACAGAGAATCCATGGGAACCAATCGAGACGATGGTGGCGGGTGCCTCATCCAGGCAGAAGCGGTACCCGGCGCTTCGA
>WQTY01000345.1 GCA_009786045.1 Pseudomonadota bacterium
CCCCGCACAGGGGGTAGACGCGTATCGGTCGTTTACGGCCGATAGCGGCGCAGGGGGCGCGGCCCCCACAAAAAACCACATGCAGGCCAAACACATGTAGAGGCGACCGTCCCGGTCGCCCGTCATAAAAGGCAACATTTTGTGCTAAGGAATGCGCTGAATCGGAAATGTCCTGGACATCAGCTCTGTCCCATGGTGGCGCAGCTGGGCTTTGAGTGCTTCATAGAAGTCGAGTGAAACCACCACGTTGCCGTGTTCGGTCGCAAAAATGTGCGCGCGGCGCGTGAAGGGGTTATTGATGATCTTGAACTCGAAGCCGGCCAGGCGAGTGCAGGTAAAGCCAAAAGCGCCCCAGGTGGCTTCGGCATAGGGGTTAAATTCCAGCTCGCATTGGTAGACGGGCAAACGCAGGCGATAGAACTGGTACATGGCGTGGCGCAGGATCATCGGACGTTCGCCCAGCATCTGCATGGCAAAGTGTTCGGCTTCATCGGTGGCAGCCTGTGGCGAGACGATGACCCCGGTTTCAACGACACCATGTGCAGGTGCAAGGCGTTTGATGGCTTCCGGGACACCCGGCATGAGCACGAGATGGCCATCGACGGTCGCGCGTATGGGCTCAAGCTCAAGATCGAAAGCCTCGGCCAGGGCTTCGCCAATTTCCCAGTATATCGCCAAGTCGCCGTTGGGGAGATATCCGAAGAGCTGCGGATAGTTTCGTGCGACGTCGATGTCGAGGGGGGGATCGGTGTTGGCGATGTTGTAGCCCATGCATGAGAAGGGATAGTACCACTGGCAGAACTCTTCCGAGAAGACGGGAATGTTGACAAGGAGCGCCTGGGTTTTGTCCCATGTCTTGGGGAAATGGATGGCGACGTCATCTCGCAGGCACATTTGGGCATGAACACAGTATTGAATGCCTGTGGCCTGTACTTCCAGCAGAACTTCGTCGCGATCGCTGATTTGCAGGATCGTCGAATCGAAGATGTCGTCATCTTTTTTTTGCGGCAGCAGGATGTCTTCGTAGCTGCTGTCCGATGTGGCGCGCCGCAGCGGGACGTAGTAGGGCTCTGAGAGGGGAAACTCGCGGTAGGGATCAAGGTCGGCGCGCGTTTCTGGAAACAGAAAGCCTCGTGGCACGAAGCAGGCGTCGGTGGGGGCTGCGAGTTTTTGAGAAAGAGGGCGAACGTAGTGGGGGAGTTTGGCAGACATGTTTGAGATGACAGCAGAGCGTAGGTGAAACAGGAGACAATCAGCGCCAGCGGGAATACGTCTCCCGCTGATGACTGTTAGTCTAAAATCTGCCTGCATGCAACATTTCACGCTCACGAAGATGGGGCGTCTGGAAAGATGTATCGCTGGCGTTTTTGTGGTATAGCGATGATGCATTTCGCCCTCTGCCCACAAGCAACGCGCGAACCCCTCCAACGCTTTGTGCCGCCTCTCCTTCAGGGGAGGCTTGCAGGGGGCGGGTGGGACGATCCTCCCCTGCAAAAGGCCAGCAAGTGGCTCCGGCATTATTATGGCAAATCTGACGACAGCTGACATCCTGCGACATGGCATTGAGAGTGCCTTTCGGTTCCAGCGCAGGCTTCGTGCCAAGCTCAATGTTCTGCCGAATATGCCCCAGGCGACGATCGTCTTTCACGAAGGCTACGAGGGGATCGAGCGCAGTGCCGGCGATATTGAGCGCAATGTCGCCGATCATGAACGTGCGCAAAAGATACTCAACTATCTTTGTTACGAAGGCTGCATGGACGCTTCCCAAATCGTCACCCCTAAGACGGCTACCATCAATCAGCTTAGCCTGATACATGATTTCTCGTACCTTTCTCAGCTCAACGAACCAGAGGTGGGAGAGCGCATCTTTGGCCAGGGCCTTTCTGCCGACATGCAACGTGCTGGCGTCGAGCAGCAGCGCCTCATGACCGGCGGCACGATTCGTGCCGCCCGTATGGCGATATCCAATGTCTACCCTCGCCGAATTATCAACCTTGGCGGGGGATTTCACCATGCTTACCCCGAAGGCGGGTATGCGTTTTGTGTTTTTAACGACGTGGCCATCGCCGTCGATCACCTGCGAAAACATGGCTTCGACAAGCCCATTCTCATCATCGATTTGGACTTGCACCAGGGCGATGGTACGAAAAAGATCTTTGAGCATGACAAAAGCGTCGTGACCTATTCGGTGCATGCAGAAACCTGGTACGAAGCAGAGGCTGAGGCCAATTATGACATTGCACTTGGGCCGGGCATCGGCGATGTCGCTTATCTCAATGCTATCCGAAGCACGCTCCCGAATGTGGTGCATCGCGTGCAGCCTGGCCTGGTCTTCTATCTGGCCGGTGTCGATGTCGCAGAAGATGACGAGCTGGGCGATTGGCGTATCTCTCACGATGGCATCTTTGCACGCGACTGCCTCGTGGATCAGATCGTGGGCAAGCGCCGCATGGTGGTCGTCACCGCAGGCGGCTATGGCCGCAACGCCTGGCGCCATACGGCGCGGTTCTGCGGCTACCTCACCGCCAAACTCACCAAGCCCATTGCCTCCGACAACGAACGCCTCATGTGGTTCATGCGCCGCCTTTCAAAGACATTCCAGGTGCACGATCTGACGTCCGACCAAAACGAAAATGAGGATGATGATTTCTTCGGCCTCTTCTCCGGGCAAACCACCAAACGCACCAGGCTTTTCGATTACTACTCCTATTATGGCGTCGAGTGCGCGCTCGAAAGAGTCGGCGTGTTCGAACACCTTCGAAAGCTTGGTTTTGTGTCACCACGCCTCGAATTCGATCTCGACCACCCCAACGGTCAGGCGATACGTCTCTTTGCCGACGAGGCGAAAAAAATTCTCCTCGTTGAGGCCGTGCTAGACGAGAAAACCACCGCCAATAACCAAAAACTCCTCTGGATCGAATGGCTCCTGCTTCAGAACCCGACCCACTCCCCAAGCGCCGAACGGCTGCTCCTCCCGGGGCAGACGCACCCGGGGCTTGGCTGCCTGCACCGCATTGTGGGTTTGCTGTTCCTGGTCTGCGTCCGCCTCAAATTCGACAGCATCGGATTTAATCCGGCCCATTACCACGTCTGTTCCCTCGCCAGAGGCCAGGGCTATTTCGAAAACCCTGCCGACGAAGCCCACTACCGCGTTGCCCAGGCGCTCACTTCCGGCATGAGCCTGCAACAGGCCAGCCAGATGCTCTGCGACGGCATTCGCCACGGCGCTCAGATCTTCAAATGGGTGCCCGCGCGCATGATCATTCCCATCTCCGCCTCAGCCAAGGCCTACCCGCGAAGCGCAGACTACCAGCGCGAAGTCGAAAAAATCGCCGCCATCGAATTCAAAAAATTCGGACGAAGCCGGCACCACCGGCAAAATAAACCCAATTAGGGGGCCGCGCCCCCTGCGCGGCTATTGGCTGTAGTAACGGGCGACCAGGGACGGTCGCCCCTACAGCCAATACGCCGCTACCCCCTTTGCGGGGCCTCAATCGCCGGCCCCGCAACGCCCCGCT
>WQTY01000346.1 GCA_009786045.1 Pseudomonadota bacterium
CCCCCTATGCGGGGCCGGGGTAGCCGGCCCCGCAACGCCCGGCTTTTCGGGGGAACCCGTTCCCCCGAACCCCCTGCGATGCTGTCGCATCGCTTTGGGGCAATGATTGATGCCTTCGGATAGAAATGATTGCCCACTTGACAATTTTTTCGTCGCCATCGTCCCTGCCTTGGCATAATCTGCCTACACGGGCGTAGGGGCGAATAATTATTCGCCCCTACTACACCCCTGCCCGAATCCCAGCATGGCAAAAAATGTTACCCCCTTGACGATTTTTCCTCACTCTCCGAGTTTGCCTGGCATAATCTTGCAAGCAGGCAGCATTTCGTCTGTTTGCAAGGCGACATGTCGCCACAAATCATAACATTTTGCCCTTCACCCACAAGCGATACGAAGTATCGCAGGGGGTGTGGGGGAACGAGTTCCCCCACGAAAATAAGAGGTTGTAAGTGAGTAAATTGGTGATTCCAGAGGGTTACAAGCAGATTCTGTCACTTTACGACACCCAGACGGCTATCGGTTACATTAAGAGAACTTTTGAGGATATTCTGTCCGGCAAACTTAATCTCAAGCGTGTGTCTGCGCCGCTCTTTGTCGACCCGCAAACCGGCCTGAACGACAACCTGAGCGGCGTGGAACGGCCGGTCGAATTCGAAATCAAAGAAACCCGAACAAACGCTCAGATTGTGCATTCACTCGCCAAATGGAAACGCATGGCGTTGTATCGTTACAGTTTTCCTGTTGGCGAGGGGTTGTATACGGATATGAACGCGGTGCGGCGTGATGAGGAAATGGACAACATCCATTCGATATATGTCGACCAGTGGGACTGGGAAAAAGTCATTGACCGCAACGACCGGAATGAACTGTATTTGAAAAACACGGTCACGGATATCGTCAACGCCATTTGCGATACGGCAGACAAAATTAAAGAACGGTATCCGGCTTTGCATATCGATATATCGCGGGATATCGGATTTGTGACCACGCAACAGCTCGAAAATATGTATCCGGCATTATCGCCCAAAGAGAGAGAAAACGCTTACGTCAAAGAACACAGAACGGCTTTCATCATGCAAATTGGCGATAGGCTTCAATCGGGCAACAGGCATGACTGGCGCGCCCCGGACTATGATGACTGGGCCCTCAATGGTGATATCATGTTCTGGAACGATACTTTGGGGCACGCACTCGAAATCTCGTCCATGGGCATCCGCGTCGATGAAAAATCTCTCGACGAGCAGCTCACCAAAGCCGGATGTGACGAAAGACGAAATCTGCTCTTTCACACCCTGTTGCTCGCCGGAAAACTCCCCATGGCCATCGGCGGCGGCATCGGTCAGTCGAGACTGTGCATGCTGTTACTCAAAAAAGCACACATCGGAGAGGTACAGGTTTCCCTATGGGATGAAGAGACCATGCGCGGCTGCTCGGAGGGTGGGGTTGTGCTGCTGTAGCATTTTCAGTTTTCTTTTTTTCGTGGGGGAACAAGTTCCCCCACAGAAAACCAAAAAGCGGGCGTTGCGGGGCGGCGATTGAGCCCCGCAGAGGGGGTAGCGGCGTATTGGCCTGCGGCCAATAGCCGCGCAGGGGGCGGCTGCCCCCTTCAATGATTATCTGCGCTCGTCAAATACGACTTGACGCCGCAAAAAAACGGTTGAAAGTGCACCATCGGGGCCGTTAGTTAATACGGACTGTCTTTGGAGGAAAACCGCATGAGCCAGATACCCGAAACGATTCGCTTCCACTATGCACGCCAGGCCCCTTCGTCGTGGAATTGGTATACCCAATCCGACTTTGCTGGCTGCCTGCTGCGATGGTCAGCACCGGAAGGTTTCGTCGTTCGATATGTCATCTTTCGAAGCTGCGAAAGCCTGCCTTCGAACGCCTGCGAAGATCTTCTGGATGGTTACCACGACGATACCGTCGACAGAATCGACGTCTTTAAGCCCATCACCGCCCTGGTTGATGACGAAATTCACGAAAAAAATCGATACCTCGTGCTGGCAAGGCTCGACAACGAAGACTGGGTCTGGATCGACAATGTCGAAAGTGAGCGCTTTACCGGCGGTAAATCCGACGAGGTGCTGACCTACTGGTCCAACCCCTACGAGGACAAACCCAAAATCAAAGACCCGTGCAGGCTCGACTATCTGAGCATCCGCGTGGGCACATTCTGCGGTTTTGAGTGGGACTACCCCGACGACTACCCTGACTTCGTCGGCTATGATCTCATCGTCAACGACGTGCCCATCAGCCCCCATACCGGGGCTGAATCGGATATCGCTGCCTTTAAGGCCGTCCTGAGTGGACAGCGGGGCACCACCTATCCGCTTGAGCGATTTATCCACGCCATCGTCGACAATGAAACCCTTGCCAACCGGTTTTGGTACTATGCCCTGTTGGTTCGCCTCCCCGAGGGCGGGCGAGTACAAATTCCTCTGCGTCACGTCTCCGAGCCGTTTGCGAAAGGTCGGCCGTTCCAATACCTCAAAGCCAGACAGGGGTGGGGCGAGGGGCGCGATAAAATGATGGCGTCGTATGCACATTGGAAAGCCAATGAGCAGAAGAGGCTGGCTCAGGCAGAGGCGCACAGCAATCTTCCCCTTCCCGCCAGGGCACCGGGCATTGCACTGTCGTTTTTCAGGCATGCACCAGACCTGTCGCTGGCTTCGTACATTGACCATCCAGCCATGGTCGGCATTCAATTTTCGGCCAAGGTTGCCAATGGCAAACGCATTGTCGCAATTCGTGCAAAAAGCGACCTTTCTGCCAGCGAAATCAATGACATTCTCAGGCGTGCCCTCGAAGACACTGTCGTCGAGTCGGAAGACTTCGACGCCTTTGCCTTTTGCCCCAACAAGGGCCACATGATCCTCGTGGATGCCGATTGCCACGAAAAACCCAACTACGCCTTCGCGGTTTACGAAGACGAAGATGACGATTTTGTCGAGCTGTCGCATGTCAAAGACGTCACAACAGATTTTCTTGCCAACTTTGACGCCACCATCCTTTGGGGAAATCGCGACTTTTCCTGCACAAATCGCCTCGTGCACTGTCTTGTTTGCGAGGCTATCCCCAAAAAGAACGCGCTTTCGCTGGAGTTTGGCGCTGTCGACGAGTCGATCGTCAAGCGAATCGAAGTTTACCACTTCTACAAGCCCATTGACTGGGCGAATGCCGATGACGAAACCATTGAGGCATTGCATGAATTCCAGCGCACTGGCCACAGTGAGCTGGGCGAGCGTTTTGTTCTGCCCAAATGGTACGACGGTGTCGTGGACAATGTGACCGAAGTAAACACCACCCATCAGTTTGCTGCGTTGATCGTCGATAAGTATGACAACCGGCACATTCTCCAGCTCTTCAGCATTGGCAGCATTGAGCGGGAGGACTGGCCGGTGTTGTCGGAGTTTTGCGAGCTTCCGGCGGCTGTACCTGCTTCGGTGGTGGCACCTGCCGATGATGTACCATCCTTTGATGACGACGTCCCCCCCCCTCC
>WQTY01000347.1 GCA_009786045.1 Pseudomonadota bacterium
ATGAAGGAACCAAATACACGCGCCGATGTACCGCCGTCCGTCGACCCGGAACTCTTCGTCCCCGAAAAGCCCTTCTCCAGCTCGTCCATCCAAAGCACGCAGGGCGCCACTGCCTCGGCCGTCTGGATGGCCTTGCGCATGTTCTCTTCTGAACTACCCACGAGACTCGAAAAGACCTTACCCACGTCCAGGCGAAGCAGCGGCATCTTCCAGAGCGCACCAACCGCCTTGGCCGTCAGGCTCTTCCCGCAACCCGGAATGCCAATCAGGAGAATACCCTTGGGAAGCGGCAAGCCGAACTCGCGCGCCTTCGAACTAAACGCCAGATTGCGCGTCTTGAGCCAGCTCTTGAGAATCTCAAGACCGCCGATATCGCGAAGCTTAAGATCTGACTGGTAGAACTCAAGCAGACCACTCTTGCGGATCAGCGTCTTCTTCTCTTCGATGATCGTATCGATATCGAAGTCCCTCGCCACGATAAGGCTCTTCGAAAAAACGTTCGATGCCTCCACCGCTGTCAGGCCAAGGGCTGCCTCCACCACGCGCTCCCGGAAGTAGGGATCATTGCGAACCTGCTGACAGAGTTCATCGGGAACACTCTTTAAGACCTGAAGCACAAGTTCGTTGATAACGGTGCGATTGGGAAGATCAAAGTCGATGACGCTGATTTCCTTCTCAAGCTCGTTGGGAAGCTTAAACGTCGGGCTAAGCAGCAAAACGTGCTTCTTGTAGCGGCTCGTCTTGAACTCGCGGCTGAGATCCCGAAGCCTGCGCGTCACCTGCGGATCCGAAAGATAGGGGTGAAAATCGCGCATGATAAACACAGCATCATTTTCATAGCGAAAAATATGCTCCATCGCGCGCTGAGGATCACGAATGTCGTTGAACGTATCGCCATCCCCTCCCTTGAAGCCCTCCGTGCAGGACCAGGTGACAAAGCGCCGGTTGCGGCGCTCACAAATCTGGCGCAATCCTCTCTCAACACGCTCTTCCTCTGTGCTCGTCACATAAAGAAGCGGGTAACGCGCTCGAATCAAATACTCAATTTCCTCTTCCGAGGAAACGACGGACCGCATTCCTTCCATAAGTCACCTTTCTCCAAGCAATATGTCACACAAACAAGGCGTTTCACCCGGATCCGGCTAAAGATCTAGCCATTCGACTGAAGCACGCCCCTTAACGCCTTAAGCTTACCCTTGACCTCTCCCAGAGAGTTCTGATTCATATCAAGCAAATTTGCAATATCTTCGAAGATCACCTTCGGGTCGTAGTCCTGAAGCATATTCTCCACGCGGGATCTGTCCGCACCGGATAAGGATGCAACGTCGATTTTGACGTAAGCCACAAAGGCACGCTGCAAATCATGGATGCAATTCTCAAGCGAGTTGAGGTCATCGCGCCACTGGCTCACCACATCGTTGATGCCCTGATAGAGCTCCTGAAGCTGCTGCAGCATCGACGCATTCAGCCCGCCGCCTGCCTCACCAGAGGATCGACCGCCGCCGCCATCCAAAGCTTCCTTAAGCTCGCGGCGCTCACGTTTGAGATCGTTGACCTGTTTTGTCAGCTGCCGCACCGACTCGCCGCCGGCCGTGGCAAGTTCCGCCTCAAGCTCGGCCACGCGTGCCTGCAGCGCCGAAGCATCGCCACCACCCTTGCCGGCATTGGCAATCTGAGACTCGGCGCTGCGAAGGAGACCTTCCAGACGCTCACATTCCTTGGCCCGGCGCGCCAAAAGCTCCTTTGTCTGTGAAAGCTCGGTCACAAGCGCCGAAGCATCGCCGCCGCCCTTGGCACGAAGCGCATCCTGGAGCTGGCGTATCTCCCGCGCACGCTCCTCAATGTTGCTCTTCATATCGCCATACATCGCCTCATGCTGCTCGACGACCTTCTTCATGTCACGGCAATGGCGCTGGCTCTCCTCAAGGTGACGGTTGAGATCCTCGACACTCTTCTCCAGACGCTCGACATTCTCACGCTCTTCCCTGACCGCATACTGGGTCAGGTCGTGCTCCCGCTGCAGCTCCGTCAGGTGGCGATTCTTCTGCGTCAGCTGAACCTTCAGATTGGCAATCGTCGTCTCGGCATTGCTCGTTGCCATTCCCTTGGACTCAAGCGTCTCTTTGAGCGTCGTCAGCTCGATCTGCAGGTTCTCTGCCTTTTCCTCACTCATGACCAGATCCCGCTGGCACTCCTTGTGCTGCTCCCTCTGATGATCCAGCTGCTGTTTGAGGTTGTCGATCATCCCATTAAGACCAGTGACCACCGTGTCATGATAATCGCAGCGCCTCTCCAAATCCGAAATCGAGCGTTCGCGCTCCTCAAGCCTCTCGCGCAGCGATTTGACCTCATCCTCGCGGGATGCATTCGCAGCGCGTGCTTCATCAAGCTCCCCGCGAAGCCGGGCAAACTCCTCCTGTGCCCCGCCTCCCCCCTGAAGCATCGCCGGATTCACCTGGGGATGACCCTGGCCAGACGGAGAGGCTGAAGCGCCCCCCGCGCCAGCCTGACCCTGATGGGTCGGATACTGTGCACGCTGAGGACCGCGCTTTGCCCGGGCATTGGCCCCCCCATCATAGTACTGAGGATTCGCCGTCGGCGCAACACCGCTGGGTGGCGCCGACATGACACCGCTGACAAAGGCCGCCGCATTGCCGCTGGAAGGCACCTGAGCCCCCCCTGAGGCCATCGGACTGCCGCCAGACATTGGCGGCTGAACAGGCTGAATCGGCTGCGCCGGGTAATTCGGTGCGCCGCCATAGCGAGGATCCCGGGGGGCACCATAGGGCTGGGCGGAAGGGGGATGCTGCGGTTGAGGCTGCTGTTGCATCTGTGGCTGAGGCGCAGCATGCTGACCGCCCATCCTCGCCACCGACTCGTTGGCATCCGCCACCACACGAATCACAAAGTTGCCGCAAATCAACTCGCTGCCAGCAAACAGCTCAAGAATCTCCCCCGGCTGAAGGGGCATCCCATCCACCTTCGTGCCGTTCGTCGGACGGGCATTGGGCGGATCCTGGACAAAAATTCGGCCATCCTTGCACGTGATCATCGCATGGACACGCGACACAGACGCATTGTTCGTCTGTATGCCGCTGTCCGCATTGCGCCCTACCGTGACAATGCTGTTCTGCAACCCCAACTCTACGAAGCGCTCTCGGCCATTCGGCTCACTGTAGACTAACTTTACCAAGGAAATTCTCCCTATCAAGTTCGCACAAAAGAACAAGCACGACATCATCTCATAATGCAAACGTGTGCATCGTGTCCACACCCTGAGCGATAATTCTTCTCCCAACGCCTGCCGCACCACCACCAGCCTGCGTCCGCCCACTGGCATCAAGCCTTCCTTTCACCGAAACGACCACCTCACCATGCCCAGGCGGCACCCTGACAACGGTAACCGCCGCCGGGGGTCTGGGGCCAACCCCAGAGAGGGGGTAGCCGCGTATTGGGCCCGGGCCCAATAGCGGCGCAGG
>WQTY01000348.1 GCA_009786045.1 Pseudomonadota bacterium
AGCGCCGGAGGGGCCCGCCACCACCTCCCCTGAAAGGGGAGGCACGCAGGGGGGGAACGGGTTCCCCCACGTAAAAAACTAAAAATGCTCTAAGGAGGGCAAAGATTTGAAAACGCACGAGTCGGCGGAAAACTATCTGGAGACAATCCTGGTGCTGAGCCAGAGCGGGAACCCGATACGCGCCATCAATATCGCCAATGCGCTCGACTATACAAAACCCAGCGTCTCGGTCGCCATGAAAAAGCTGCGCTCAGAAGGGTATATCGTGGTGGATGGCAGCGGTCACATCACGCTGACCGAGAGCGGGCGAGAGATTGCGCAGAAGATGTATGAGCGCCATACGCTGATTTCTGGCTGGCTGATGGCTTTGGGGGTGGACAGAGCCACTGCCGTGCATGACGCCTGCAAAATGGAGCATGATATGAGCGAGCAGAGTTTTGCGGCGATTAAGCGGCATATCGAAGAATGGCAGCGCGTCGGAGCCCCATCCAGCTGAGCAGTCTGAGAACACATGGCTTGCTTTCATAGGGGGGAACCATAGGCATCTGACTCGCTGAGGGGGAGAAGACATCGCAGCGCATTAATCGCCAAAATAATACCCCGCCCCAGTCTCAACAAACGCTCCATTCACCCAGTGTTTGATGTTGAGATACGAGTTGTGGCTTTCGCCGCCGCTCAGAATCAATTCGTAAATGCCATCGCCGCTGATATCCAGGAGGATTGGGTCATAAGGATACGTGTAGGCGTATTCCGCGCAGTTTGCGTGATCATAATCATACCAAAATTCGGTGCTGGTGAGGCGTGTTTCGCCACGCATGATATGGATCAGTCCACCCTCTACGCCTGTGTCGCCATTTTCATATCCGTCGTTGTCCATGGCTGCTGCTTCATTATCATTGGCCCTCCTGACTTCTGTGATGTCCCAAACGATTTGCTCTTCAGCGCCATCGTTGTCGAAATCCACTGTCAGAACGACTCGCCGGTGTGGGTATTCGCAGTCCTGACCCTCAGCCGCTTGGATCTCAACGTCGGTTTTAACATCGCGCGGGTTCATGTGGATGAGGCCGGAAATGGCATAATATTGACCAGGCTCTACCGAGCCCATGGGTTCAACCGCGATGTTCAGGTAGTGGCTTCCGCTTAGCTCTCCGAATCCATAGCGAACGGAATGGATTGTCGCACTTCCTGAGTGTTTCCCGGTTTTATGATGGTACAAATGCAGGACTTGTCCCGGCACGGCGTACGCTGATTCCGCGGCCCACCTGCCCCACTCATCTCCGGGCTGGTCAGGCCCATCTTCACCAGGGGGCTTTCCGTCAACAAGTATCTGGTTTCTGTCAAAACCAGTGACGCGAAAGTGCTTAATTTCACCCAATAACAACCCACCGCCATGCTCACCGTCATCGCCGATCCCTACGATGAACAGCGAAGAATTCCCGTCCCACGAGGAAGCAGCGGGCGTGGCAGCGGCGGCTGTTTCTGCCGATAGCACACCTTCTGCTGGCTGTGCGTTTTCTGTCGGATGGACGACAGCCGGCCGGGGCGTGCATGCCATCAACACCCCGGCCACAGCGAAAACAGTCAGACTTGTTACTATCAACGTTTTCATATTTCCTCGCTGCAATTGAGCTTTTTGCCTGGTCTTTCTGTGTTTTTCCTCTGACCGTTTTTCGAAGTTATCGCAAGAAGCTTACTTTTTCCTGCCACTTCGGTCGTTTTTCTTGCCCTTGCTGTCTTCTGCTTCGGGTCTGGCATCATCCTCAGCCTCTCCGGCACTGCCTGCCTGCTTTGCCTCAAGCGCCTCCATGGCTGCGACAAGCGCTTCAATGAAATCGTCATCTTCAATGCCGACCTCAGTCGTTTTCTCTGTTCTTCGCCCAATCGTTCTGGTCGAAACTTTCACGCGCACCTTGACTGTCTGGCCATTCTCCAGTGTGACTGTTGCCAAGAAGTTGTGTTTATTTTCCGGCTTGCCCAGATCGACGGAGACGCACTTCGAAACAAGCTCCCGGGGAAGATCTTCAATCTCGTCGATGATTTCTGTTGTCAGCTGGCACACGCCCGTTTTCATTTCGTCGTCGAGAATGTCGAAGTGATTGAGCCATCCATAAATCCAGTATCCAACGAAACATAAAAAGATAATGCCAATGACAGCACTTACAACAGTGCGAATATTGTCGAAAATGCGAAGCACCGGATGCGGTTTTGGCTCCTGCGCATTGTCAGAACCCATTTCGGTGTCATCGGCACCATCATGGTCAGAGTCATGCTCAAATTGGTCATCATTGTGTTCGTGCTCAGTCATAAAATTCCCATCACATCATCGTGTGTTAATGACGGCGATTCTGAACCGCTGTCTCAATCGACTTTTTTGCAAAGCCGTGGCCTGCAGAAATCAATAGTAAACCTGGCACAAATCGTCAATCATGGAATGGAGAGCAACGCGATTCGCCTTAGGGGGCGAAAAATCGCTGTCCCTTAATCACCGCCGTCGTAGAGCGCGCCTGTCTTAACAAATGCCCCATCCACCCAATGATAGATCTCGACATAGGCAGCACGGCATTTGCTTGCCTGCAGAATTAACTCATACACCCCGTCGCCGTTGATATCTAAAAGGATTGGATCATGAATGGGGCGATTGGGGTACATGGAGGCGAGAAAATCATAATCAGACCAAAACACGGTGCTGGTCAGGCGTGTTTTACCGCGCATGACATGGATTAGGGTCTTGAGCAAATAGTTTTCTTCCGTCCGATTGGCCTTAGCCGTATCCCAAATGAATTGCTCCTCGACGCCATCGTTGTCGAAGTCTGCTGTCAGGGTAACACGTCTATCTGGAAGGCAGCCCTGGTTCTCATTCTCCTCGAAGTAGTTATCGGCTTTGAGACAGTTATGTCTATTACTCTTTTTGATCTTAACTTTGGTTTTGACATTGCGCGGGTTCATGTCGATAAAACCGGAAATGGCATAATAGGGTCCAGCCTCAATAGATGGCCCTATGCGTTCAAGTTTGGCATACAGAAAATCGACCCCGCTTGAACCTTCCATCCTATAGCTGGTAGAAGTAATTCTTGCCCTGCCGCCATATTTTCCGGTTTTATGATGGTACAAGTGCAAAACTTGTCCTGGTACGCTGTAGTCAGACTCTGCCACCCAACCATTCCTGCCGTCGACGATGCCGCTAGGCCATTTGGGAGCCCCTTCGCTGAGTGATTTTCCATCGACAAATATTTTGTTCCTGTCGAAACCGGTAATCTGAAAATCTTTAATTTCACCCAGCAGCAAACCGCTGCCGGGTTCGCCGTCGCTGAGGTCATATACGAGGAACAGCGAAGAATTCCCATCCCACGAAGATGCTGTGAGTGGCGTGGCCATTGCGACTTCATCTGTTTCTGCATCTGCCTGAGAAGTGGCCATTGCGACTTCATCTGTTTCTGCATCTGCCTGAGAAGTGGCCATTGCGACTTC
>WQTY01000349.1 GCA_009786045.1 Pseudomonadota bacterium
GGATATGACGGGGGATATGGCGCGTTTTGGGGTGGATGAGGGGGTGCTTGGGGATTGGCTTCGGGTGCATATTAAACGCCATCTGGGTTTGACGGTTTCGGTGGGGGTGAGTTTTAACAAGGTGTTTGCGAAGCTTGCTTCGGATCTTAAGAAGCCGGATGCGGTCACGGTGATTGGGTTTGAGGATTTTTCTGTGCGCGTGTCGGGGGTTGGGGTGTCGCAGCTTTTGGGTGTGGGGCGCCAGACGGCGATGAAGCTTCGCCGGTGCGGCATCCAGACGATAGGTCAGCTTGCGCGGAGTGACGTGTGTTTTTTGCGGGGGATGTTTGGGAAATGCGGCGAGGACTTGTGGCGGCATGCGAATGGACTGGATGCGTCACCGGTGCGTACGCCGCAGGAGAGTTCGGGGCGTCAGACGCTGGGTCATGGCACGACGCTGCCGTTTGATTACGCTGATGCGGCGAGTCTTTGGCCTGTGGTGTTGCAGCTTTCGGAGCGCGTGTGGCATGGTCTTGTGGCAGAGGGGCTGCGGACGAGGGGGCTGGCGTTGACGGTTCGCGATGCTTCGCTGCGTTTTCATCTTTACCAGTGCCGTTTCAGGCATTGTCTGGTGTCGTCGGCGAACATGGCGGGTCTTGTGCTGATGATGTTGCGGCAGCAGTATGACTGGCTTTTGCCTGTGCGTGCGATTCAGGTTCGTGCGCTTTATCTTGAGTCTGTGTCAGCGCCGCGGCAGGGCGAATTGTTTGCGCAGGCGGGGGTCGGGCAGTGGCTTGAGTCCGGGGGGCAGGCGATAGATGCCGTGATGGGGACCATCAATGGGCGTCTTGGGTCGCACACGCTGAGGCGCGCCTCGCTGCTTAAGGGGATTTCGACTCAGCCCTGCCTGATGCCCGGGGTGAGTGTGCCGGGCGGTGATTCTCTAGATTAGTTCGTCATCGTCCTGGCCGTCGTTGTCTGGGGTGTCTTCAGCATCGTCGGGGGTATTGAAGTTGTCGTCGTCGTCGCCCAGGGCTGCGCGCAGTTTGTCCAGGCCGCTTCGTTCAACCTGGCGGATGCGTTCCCGCGTAAGGTTAAAGAGAACGCCGACATCTTCGAGGGTGATGCCGCCGCGGTCGGCGACATCAAGTGCGCAGGTTTCGGTCAGTTCCCAGACTTCGAGGTCGGGGAAGTTCATTTTGATAGAACCGGATTGCGGGACGATGTCGAGATACAGATGGTATTTGCAAGACACCCATGGGCAGGGTCTTGAGGCATTTCTGCAATCGCCACGGGAGACAGGACGGAACTGTTCGAAGGCCTGGAAGATGAGCTGTGCTTCTTCGATCTTCTCGCGCGTCAGCCCACGCACCGCGAGTGTCTTGGAGCGGCGCAGCCCGCGACGCGCGCCGCGTCTGGCAGTCGTCGTCCGAATGGGTCGCGATTGATTCGGATCGTCCATCATGGAAAGGCTCACAATATTTAATGAATGACTTGGTAACCAGAGCTGGCAGATGACCCCGCGGGGTTTGGTGCCATTGCCGTGTGGGCCGCTATTTTTGCCAGAATAACGCCCTGTGTCAAGCGTTACCTTGACTCACGTGTACGGGGTGCGGTGTTTTGTGGCAGGGCGCCGTTTTGTGGCTGTATGCGTTAAGCTTGAAAATGCGATCAAAGCGCGTTAAACAAAGTATGTTGTGGCACGCAATTTATGGCGTTGTATGTCGGAAAGGCAGCATATTGGCTTGTTTTTTCGTCACCACGGGATAACCCAAGGAGTCAATACATGGCAGGAATCAGCCTTGGCCGCCTCAGTCGTGGCCTGTTGTTTGGAAGTTTATTCATGTTTACCCTTCCTGCGGCGGCAGTGTTTGCGCAGGATACCAGTACTTTTCGCGACGAGATCCGTCGTCAGCAGATTCGGGTTGACGAGCTCAAGCGCGAGGAGATTCCTCGGTATAACAGCGAGATGGCGGAGATTTCCAGTTGGATAGATGAGGCGCTCATATTGATCGGCCGGGGGAATGTGCCCCAGGTTCGGATGCTGGTGTTGAAGTCGGGTGTCTATATCGACTATGTCGAAGCGAATTTGGCACGGGACAGGGCAGTCGCAGGTGCACGGGATGCGGAGTCACGTCTCAGAGCGCTCAGGGCGGATCATGGGAAGCTTGAGGCGATGGTCCAGCAGCTCAGTGCCGAGTCAGAGATTCTCAGACAACAACTTGATACCACAGCCAGTCAATAGCGCAGACGACGAACGGAGCAGGAAATCGTATGAAAAATATACACATCGGGAGATTGATAATTTGTTCTTCGCTGGCGCTTTGGGCGATGGGCTGTGGCCCGCAGCCCAAGCCTGAGGAGCTGACCCAGCTTGAGGCACTTCGTATGAGCGAAGAGTCTGCCGCCATCAATCAGGCGGCCCCTGAGGCCTTCAGGATTAGTACGACCTTGACGCAGAGGTCGGTCGAGGCCTGGCAGAGGGGGGAGCTGGCGCAGGCCAGAACTTTTGCATCCTTAGGACAGCGCCAGTATGCGACAGCACAGGCAGAAGCGACTCGTATTGAGTCAGAGGCTCGCCAGGTGGCGGCAGAGGCAGAGATCAATACCCTGACGCAGCAGATGGAGACCCTCAGGGCACGACAGGATGGGCTTGAGAAGAGCATTGCGTTGATGAAGACCAATATTTCGACGGCGGATATGGCCAATGTTGAGCATCGGATTCAGATGGCGCTGACGGAGCGTGAGAGGGCAGTTGGGGTTGAAGGGGACGTGTTACAGCGAGAGGTATTTTTGGCAGCCGAGGCGAAGCTTGCGGAGGCAAGGGACAGGAGTGCCCATGGCCGCCGTGAAGAGGCTGGCCGGGCTGCGGAAGAAGCGCGCCTGTTGTATGTTCAGGTTTTCGAAGCGGCACAACCCATTTTTGCTCAAAAGCTTGATTCTGCCAGGTCGGCACAGCGCCAGAGGCAGCTCTTTGAGGAAGCACAGGCGATCGTTGGTCCGAGTTATGTGCTCACCGACATGCGGAGCACGAGGGTAATCTTTGCCGGGTCATTTGACAGGGACAGGGTCGTGATACTGCCTTCGAAGCTGGATGCGTTCCGACGGCTGGCGGAGATGGCCAGGAAATATGAAGATGCGACGATTGTGATTGAGGGATTCACACAGACGCGAACGAGTCAATTCTTTGAGGTGAGCCAGCGCCGTGCAGATGCCGTGCGTGATTTTCTGATTAGCCAGGGCATTGCTCACAACCGCATCATTACGACCGCCAGGGGCAGGGATAGTATTCGGTATAACGAGAACGTGACTGCCAATCGCGGGCTTAATGACCGTGTTGAAATCAGTCTGACGCTTCCATAATGTCAGCGCCGTTGTTTTCGCGAACGCGGATACTGCTGGGGGAGGGGGATTTTGGCCGGCTTGAATCTGCTCGCGTTGTGGTGGTGGGTTATGGTGCGGTAGGTGGGGTTGCGGTTGAGGCAC
>WQTY01000350.1 GCA_009786045.1 Pseudomonadota bacterium
CTTAACAGCTTCACGAAAACCGTTGTAGGCAGCTTCGATCACGGCTTGTACAGGGCCCGCAAAGGTCATCACCGTTCGATTGGCGTCCACACCCACATCACTTCCCAAAAACCACACACCAGAAACCTCCCGGATAGCCCCTTCGATGGCTTCGATGACGCGGCGATCTCGACCCTCGCTGAAATTTGGAATGCAGGTGACGATTTCCATTTTTTTATTTTTCTTGTGGGGGAGCCAGCTCCCCCACACCCCCTGCGATACTTCGTATCGCTTGTGGGTGAAGAGGCAGAGAGCATCGTTTTAGGCCACATACCTCGCAATTCGAGCAGAGGCGAAACAGATTAGTTGGGCTTGTAGCTGAAGAATAAGCTGGGGAATCAAAGTTATTGATAGGAGAGAATAGCGCTCAACGTAGAGAATTATCACAAAAGACGACACTTTTTGCTTTAAGCGAGAGTGTTTGCATTCTCTTCCCTCACCACCAAAGCAATGCGCAGCATTGCAGGGGGTGTGGGGGAGCAATGCTCCCCCACAAAAAAACTAGGAGGGCAGGAGCGTCAGCGACTGGCCGTCTTTCGACATGGCGATTTCGACACGTCCGCCTGCGCTGATGGTGCCGAAGAGGATTTCGTCCGAGAGCGGAACGGCGATGGTGTTTTGAATGAGGCGCGCCAGGGGTCTTGCGCCGAAGCGTTCATCGTAGCCATGTTTGGCCAGCCATTGGCGAGCTTCGTCGTGCAAATGAAGGGTAATGTCCTTGTCGGCGATGCGCGTTTGAAGCTCAGCGATCATCTTGTCGACGATTTTAATCATGATATTCGGCGCCAGCGGGTTGAATATGACGATCTCGTCGAGCCGGTTTCGGAATTCAGGAGAAAATGTGCGCTCAATGGCTTTCTGACTCTTGGAGAGATCAATGGCCTGGCTGAAGCCAATGCTTATTTGCCCCATATCAGCGCCGCCGGCATTGGAGGTCATGACGAGGATAACATTTTTGAAATCCGCAATCCGGCCGGCATTGTCGGTGAGCCGTGCTGCATCCATGACCTGCAGGAGAAGATCGTAGATGCTGGGGTGGGCTTTCTCAATTTCGTCGAGAAGGAGGACACAGCGCGGGGTTGCGCGAATGGCTTCAGTCAGAAGGCCGCCCTTTTCGTACCCCACGTACCCCGGCGCCGATCCAATAAACCGCGATACGGTATATTCTTCGCGATACTCGCTCATATCGAAGCGGACAAAGGCGATGCGCAGCGTTTTCGCCAGCTGCCTGGCAATTTCTGTCTTGCCGACGCCCGTGGGGCCCGCAAAAAGGAAACTGCCTGCGGTCTTGTCCTGAGCCCGGAGTCCGGCGCGTGAGAGTTTTACCAGACGCACGATGGCATCAATGGCCGAATCCTGACCAAACACAACAGATTTCAGGCTTTGCTCTGCTTTTTGCAAAAGTCCGCGCTCGTCATCGGAAGCCTGAATATCGGGGATGTGGGCAACCTTGGCAACGATCTCTTCAATGTCGCTTATGGCCAGGGTCGCCTTTTGCTCGCCCAGCGGTTTCATGCGGTTGGCAGCCCCTGCTTCGTCGATGACATCAATGGCCTTATCCGGGAATTTGCGCTCTGTCAGGAACTTATCCGTCAGCGTGACAGCCGCATCCAAAGCGTCATCTTCATACAGCACGGCGTGGAACGATTCGTACTTATCGCGAATCTCGCGCAGGATGCGCTTTGTCGTCTCGACATCCGGCTCATCAATGACGAGTCGGAAGAAGCGCCGCAAAAGCGCCGTATCATCGGCAAGGGTTCGCCTGTAGTCTGTGTGGGTTGTTGTGCCAATGACGCGCAGTGACCCATCGGCGAGTCCGGGTTTGAGCAGGGACAGAACATCCTGTGCCCCGCCATGCTGCGTGCTGTGCCCGGCAACGAGGTGCATTTCGTCGATAAAGAGTATCCCCTTGGGGATCTTCTTAAGAAAATGCGTGATTTTTCGAAGCCGCGCCTCCATCTCGCCTCGAAATTTCGTGCCCGCCATCAGTGCGGTGACATCAAGGGAATAGATTTCGATGTCTCTGAGCGGATCCGCCACCTCCCCCTGAGCGATTCGGTTGGCCAGGCCCTCGACGATGGCAGTTTTCCCAACCCCCGATTCGCCAACAATGATGACATTTCGCTTGTTGCGTCGAAGCAGGGTCTGACAGCATGCGTCGATCTCCCGGTCGCGCCCCACCACGGGGTCGAGTTTTCCTGCGCGCGCACGCGAGACCATCTCGGTCAGGATGCCCTTAAACCGCGCCAGGGCATGCAGCCTTGACTCGGGGTTGGAACCGTCCCAGGTCTCTTCCTCTTCTTCAGCGGATGCATGTGCATCGTCATCCTGCCAATCTTCCTCATCATCCTCGCCATCCTCATCTTCGCCGGATCTCCTCCAGCTGGACAAAAATGGTTCGGCAACCAGCCTGCCTTCGGGATTCTCGCCTGCCCATCGCATGAGTTTCAGCGGCGTGATGTTCTCAGATGCAAATAAGGCATAACCGTAACTGTCCTCATCGGCCATCAGGGCAATGACGAAATCAATGGCACGCGGAAAAAGAATCCCCGCACCCACGCCATGCAGCAGCGCGCGATTAACCGCCTGTTCAAGCCCCGGCGTCATGGTGGCCAAATCATCCTCTGGCATCTGGCCTTCCTCGTCGCGCTCAAGCCCGGTCTCGAAATAGTGCTCAAGCTTCTTCATGAGCTGGCGTTTTTTGATATTAAAATCAGAAAAAACCCGCTCAAGCTCCTGTGTGCTGAGCAGGGACCACAACAAATGCTCGCTCGTCATGTAGAGATTGCGGCGCGCAATCGCTTCTGCCCTGGCGTCATTGAGAATTTGTGAAAAACTATTGGGTTCCATTGGTTTCCATGCTGTGGCAGACGAGATTATCCCTCAACACTGGCGCGAAGCGGAAAGCCGTTTTCCGACGCCAGTTCGTGGACGAGCCTGACCTTCATTTCGGCAATTTCACGGACATAAATACCCGCCACGCCCCTGCCATTAACGTGAATCTGCATCGTGATGCGCTCCGCCTCGGCTGGCGACTTCCTGAAGATAGACATCAAAACCATCGTGACAAACTCAAATGTCGTATAGTCGTCGTTATGGAGGATAACTTTGAACTGACGCAGGACAATCTCGGAGACATCCACGGTTGTGCTCGTGCTCTTGTCATGCGACGATTGATGCGCCATTTCCTCTCTCCAACGCCATGTGTCGATAATTTTTGCCTTCAAGGCTCCCCCCGAGCCTTCTTCCATATCTTCCCAAGACATGCAACAGCTTTGGAGAGCCTTGAGAGGGGGCAGCCGCCCCCTGCGCCGCTATCGCACTCGCCTTATCACTGATGGCAGGGTCGCGGCGTCGAAATGGTGCAGATTCCAGGAAGCAAGGAGGCGTGGAAGGGAGCGTACTTCGTACGTGACCGACCACAA
>WQTY01000351.1 GCA_009786045.1 Pseudomonadota bacterium
GCAAAGGGGGTAGACGCGTATCGGCCGCGCCCCCTTTCAAAAGGGGGGTTGCGGCCGAAAGCGGCGCAGGGGGCATTGCCCCCTACAAAACCTGTAGGGGCGAACGATATTCGCCCGCTGCGTTAGGAAACAATCAGCCCAATCACGAGCAGGATCACCCCAAGGCCGGCCGAAATTGACGCAACCATCGTGTATTTCTTGATGCTTGAGGTCGCATTCTGCAACATCTCGTCTTGAGAGCGCGTGGAAACGATGACATTGGTCTTGCCGTGCTTCTCGATGATCAGATCGCCCATCTTGTCGCAAAGCGTGCCGACGACCGTCAGGCGGCGATCCAGCCCGATGATTTCTTCCTTAAAGCTCACTGTCTCCGGGCGAGAATTTGATGACACGCTTAACGACAGGTTCACGTTGTTCGATGACATGTTTGACATGTTATTCGATGACATGTTCGGCATGCTGGACATGTTATTCGAGGACATGTTTGATGACATGTTCGACATGTTCGACGTGTTCGATGCCAGATCAAATGAAAACCGTCCCAGACTGATGGTCTGCTGGTTGCTGCCAAAATTCGTTTCGGAGCGATCAACGCTGACGCGTGTGCCTTCGAATTGGCCATCGCGCGGATCGACGATTACCGTTCCCGTGCCGTCATCAAGCGTAAAGCGCGTCGAATTCGTGCTCTGATCCAGCACATCCTCGCGCACCCGCGTGCGGGTCTGCATATTGCCGTTAGAGTCGCGCTCCTGGTAAGTCTCTCTCCGCTTGGCCGTCACCCTCATCCTGTAATAAATGCAGGGTATATTCCCAAGCGGGCTCATCAGGGGAGCGTCACAGCGCGGATCACCCATCACGGTCAGCTGCTCGGCCACTGTGTTTTCCTCGCCGAGCGTACCAAGCGAGGCCTTCGTTTCCTTGTAAAGGCTCAAGATCTCGCCGATCTTCTGCTTACCGGATGCTGCCAGCTGTTCAAGTCGCTTCGTAGCACTGACGCGCATCACAAAGCAAATGATCGCAACAATGATAAGAATACCGCCAATAATTGCCATGCGAATTCTCCTGATTTCGAACAAGTCACCAAAGAACGGAGGCGTCTGGAGCCTCCAAAACTACATTTCCTCGACCGCTGTGCCGGCCAGTCCCATGCCGCGTTCGCGTTTCTTCTTCACAACAGGCTTTTCGTCTTCGGGCACCTCAAGATGCGGCGGCAGTGCCACGAAATCGCGCGATGCCGACTCGACACGAAGGTTAAACGCCTCGGCAAACAGTTTTCGGAAGGCGCCTATTGGCTGTGCATACCTGGCACCGCGAATTTCGATGGACCAATAGAGCGGGCGCTGAGGGTTAGCAGCATACTCGACAAAATAGGCTTTCTCGGAAAAGCGATAGACGAGCTCAAAGAAAACCGGCACGCTGCTGTCATAGCCTCCCTTCTCAAGGAAGATATCATGCGACGCCACGCTTGGCTGAAAGTAGATCTCGGCCCAGGTCTGGGCGACGGCCTCGTCAACAGGCTGGGCAAGCCCACGAAAAGCGATCTGCTGCACCATGGCCGAGACCGCCGCTTTGGGCGGGCGATATCCTGGCCTTTCGCTCGTAATCAGCACATCATAGCGGCGAATGCGCTCATTTTCCGCGACATCCGGCTGATCTTCGTCTTCCAGTGCCGCAGCCTGTGCAAAGGTCTCTGGCTGCACCTCGACAACTTCCGCCTGCTGTTCATCCTGAATCTGCGCCGTTTTGCTCCGGCCCTTGGCACTCTGTTTCTTTTGCTTGGTCGGGGTCTCCGCATTACTTGCCATGAAGTCACTCTCCTTGTTACATGAGTCGAAACAAACGAGGCAAGTTGTACATCAGTTTGTGCCTCGCTTCAACACGATTGACGCCCCGCTGCGTCCTGTACGGAATGAAACGATATGAATATAAAAAAAAATCTTCGCTTTGCGCGCCATACTCTCCTGAGTAGCATGCTCCTTGGGTCAATCGCAAACGCCTCCCCCCTCTCCGAAGGGCTAAGTATCCAGCGTGCCCAGGAAGAAAACGCATTTTCAGACTGTCTCGAAGCCATCGCCTCTCCCCAGGAGGCCCAGGCCTGCACCGACTGGATCGTCAAGGCGACGTGCCTGCATACTTTCGATGAAAGACAGGACCATCTCGCGCGCCTGACCCCGGCCCAAGCCATGCGCGACTACCTCGAAAAAGCCGAGGCCATCGTCTGGGCCTCAACCCAGTGTGACCCCATGGCCATGCGCGCACTCTCGCTCCGAATTCTGGCGCGCGATGCCTTGTCCGAGCCTCGCTCAAAACTGAAACGATGGCAGAGAATCTTTGAAGATATCAACAAGCGCCTGCCCGAGCAGCGCCTCTACCTCTGCCACGAAGCGGCAACTTCGCCAGATCTTGGCACTCTCCTGGCGCAGCCCTCCATCCGCCGTGCCATCGAACAATGCCTCGACGACATGACCCGCGCCTCTCAGACGACATCCGCGATGTTCGATATTCTGACAGCCCTCGAAGACGTCAGCCCCCAAATGCTGAACCTCCCTGCCCGCGCCCTTCTCCTCATGGAGGCCATCGGCAAACAGCAGTATGAGACAGCGCGCGCACAGATGGCTGTCCTCGACATCGACGCCCTGACACCCGAACTGCGCCAGCGCCTGCTGGATAAAATCCTGTCTGCGGCCCCCAATCTCATGCCCATTCGACCTCTGGCAGACGTCGCCTGCCACCGTGGCTTTGAGCCCGAAGCATCAGGCGCCGTTAATCGCCGGCGCGCACTTTACGCAGCCCTGGCCCAGATGCCGCATCCCTTTGCCGTCTTTGTCGCCAGAAATGAAGCGGCCCTGGCCCTGGCGATCTGCGATCATGGCACGATTGCCAGACGGCTGGCCCAAATCTATGCCCGCGCTCCCAACAACCACGACGTTCAATCCTACACTGACAGCCTGATAGCCCACGCTGTACGCCAGCACGATAACAGTTTAGTGCTGGCACTCTCAGACTCCCTCTCGACGCTCACCCATGAGGCAAAAGCTGTGTTCAGCCAAAAACACGGCGATACCCTCGCATCGGCCGCCATCGCCTGGGCCCATGGCGCCATGGCGCGAAGCGACAGCGCCATGGCCGAACGCGTCCTGCGGCAAACCGTCGCTTTTGTCACCGACAAATCGCGCCCTCAACTCTACCTTGCGCTGGGATTGGCCCTGGCCGCCGAAAACAAACCCACCGAGGCACTCCAGTACTGGCACGACATCATCCAGCGCTTTCCTCAAGACAGGAACATCGACGATGCCTACTACCTCTCAATTGTGCTGCTGCAAAAACTCAAAAAACCTCAGGAAGCCAAAGCACTCCTGACCGAATTTGCCGCCAAACGTCCTCAAAGCGACTGGCTTGTGTGGCTCACACCATAGATTTCTTTTTTTCGTGGGGGAGCATTGCTCCCCCACCCCCCCT
>WQTY01000352.1 GCA_009786045.1 Pseudomonadota bacterium
CAGTGCCAGGCCCACGCAGGGGGTGTAGGGGAGCAGGGCGACAGATTGCCGCTCCTACACCCCCACAAAAAAAGAACTTACTCCTTGACGAGGCTCTTAAGGAGGGTCAGGGCGCGGCTGTAGCGTGCGTCGAGTTCGGGGCCATCTTTGAGTTCCGGCTCATTGAGCATGGAGACGAAGGGAATTTTGATGCCGCGGATTTCGATGAAGCCCGACTCTTTGCCGCCAGAGAGTTCTTCCCAGTCGTTCGAAGAACTGAAGCGTTCGAGACTTTCATCGGGGAGTCTGTGGGCCAGGATAGAACCTTTGAGGGCCTCTTCGTAGCGCGCCTGGTTCTTTCTCTTCGATTCCTCGTAGGAAACATTGATGTAGAGGATGGCAGAGCGCTTGAGGATTTCGTCGTCGAGAATTTCGTAGACGCGCTTAAAGCCGCCATCATGGCTGCCGCGTGCAAACTCGATGAAAACCGTGTGATCATCGTAGAAGCCAGGCTTTTTGAAGTATTTCTCTTTGACGGCTACGTTGAACTTGGCAGCAACGAGATCGAGGAGTCGATTGCCTTCAAGCTGGACATAGCCAAACTCGTGGGTTCGCGTGTAGAGGCGCTTCTCGCCCATCTGCTCCCAGAGATCATCCTCGACGAACTTCTCCCACAGCCACAGGAAATCGTCTTCTTCGACCAATTCACCAATGTGGAAAAGCTCCTGACGTTTTTCGAGGGGCGTGTTCTTGATGAAGTCGATGAGTTCTGATTTCCCGCCGCCCGGACGTCCGTTAAGGATAATGTGGTCAAAGGTCTTGCTCATGGCCTGCGCTCCTTGGTGTGGGGTTAATGGTGGTGCAGTCTTAGGATGCTGCACCGGGATGCTCTTGTAGATACTTTATTTTTGGCCCAATGGGCCAGGAAAATCCCAAGCACTTCGGCTCTGGGCGCTGTTTTTCTCAATTTTCGGACTTTGACGGCGTTTTTCGTCTCAGAGCTGCATGCAGCGTTTGCGCCATGAGCGTGATGACCGTCATGGGACCCACGCCACCGGGTACTGGCGTGATGTGGCTTGCCCTGAGGGAGGCCGCTTCGAACTCAACATCGCCAAGGATGGTGCCGTCTGCAGTCTTTGTGAAACCTGCGTCGACAATGACAGCACCCGGTTTGATCCATTCCCCTTTAATGAGGTGTGGCACGCCGACGGCAGCGACCAGAATATCCGCACGTTTGACGTGGTTTGCCAGATCCAGCGTTTTGGTGTGGCAGGTCGTCACGGTGGCGTGGCGCTGCTGAAGGAGTACGCCCATGGGTTTGCCAACGATATTGCTTCGCCCCACGACGACGGCTTCTTTACCGGAAAGCTCAATGCCGTAGGCATCCAGGAGCCGGATAATACCGCGCGGCGTGCAGGGCTGAAAGCCATGCGACTCACCCAAAAGCAGTGCACCCATCGAAGCTCGCGTCAGTCCGTCGGCGTCTTTTTCCGAACGAACCCGGTTGGCAAGCGCAACACTGTCGAGATGCTTTGGCAACGGGAGCTGCACAAAGAGAGCATCGCAGTCAGGGTCGGCATTGAGGGCGTCAATTCGTGCTTCGATCTGATCGGAACTCACGTCGGCAGGAAAATGGTGAAGCTCATGCCGAAACCCCAAACGCTGTGCCATGGCGCACTTTGTCTTGACGTAACTGGCGCTGGCCGGGTTCTCTCCGACGAGGATGACGCAAAGCTTCGGTGCCGTCTCGGGGGTAAACCGCATGCGGACCTCTGTCTTAATCGTCTCCTGAATGCCCAAAGAAACGGCTTTGCCGTCGAGCAGTATCATGCTTTAATCTCCTTGAGTGTCTTCAGAATGTCTTCGATGGTCATGCCTTCTGGATTCCATGGGCGCTTCAGGGAAAGGAGGGTTCCGCCGTTGCCCTCCCACTTTGGACCGTAGCCTGCGCGATCGTCAATCAGCCACGAGCCGGGTTTGGCGCATACCTCTTTGGGCTGGCCGATGAGAACGTTTTGGGTGTGGAGATTATCATTGACCCACTGCCATTTTCCGTAGGCGGATTCGGGGAAGGGGCCTGGCGTCGTAAGAACAACACAGGTTGCGCCAGTGGCAAGTGCACTCTCCCAGAGTTCGTCGGTCCATGGCAATTTGGGGAGATTAATCCACCATTGGCTGCCCTGTGCGCGAATTTTTTCCCAAAAGTTGTCTTTAGGGATCGACAGGCCCCATTGCCCTACTTCACGCCACTGGGCGTCGGTGTAGGTCGATGGATCCTCGCCAAAGAGCCTGACGAGGGGCGTATGCATATCGACCAGAACGCCGTCAAGATCGATACAGATAAATGAGGGCTTGGACATGGAACCTCCGTATGGAAAAGGACTCGGATTGGCAGCAGCGCCAGCTTGGGTCATGGATGGATCACGCAGAGCCCGGGGGCAGGCGAGAGCGTGGGTCAGATCAGGGCGCTGTCGAGCTCGTCCAGGACGAGGCGCATGGAAGAGGGACGCAGCGACGCCACCGGGTTTAAACACGATTCGATCAAAGTGGCAATCCTGGGTGGAATAGCGGGATTGGTTTCGAGGATGGGACTGAAAATCCCGGAAACCTGTGCTGTATAGATGGCAATGGCTGTTTTTCCGCAAAAGGGCAGCTGGTTGACGAAGCATTCGTAACATACGACACCAAAAGAGTAGATGTCGGCTTGAGAGGTAATCGGCTCGCCACGGGATTGTTCGGGGGCCATGTAGCAGGGCGTGCCTATGCCCTGCCCGGCAATGGTGACAGAAGGCGTATCCTGAACAGAAGCAATGCCAAAATCCATGAGGTAAGGGTGCTGCGTGTGAGACTCTATCATGATATTGGCCGGCTTAAAGTCACGATGGATGATGCCGCGATCGTGCGCTGCGACCAGTGCTCGTCCCACCTGTGACATGATACGCAGGCTCAGCAGGAAGGATGGCGGCGATGTGCGCAGCCTCTCACTCAGGTTCTGGCCGTCGACATAACGCATTGTGAAGAAGTACAGACCTTCGAGTTGTTCCAGGTGGTAGGCGGGAAGGATAAAGGCATGTTCCAGGTCGCGGGTGATGCGCAGTTCGAGTTTGAATCGCTGCAGCCAGGCGACGTCCGAGACCAGCTCGGGGCGCAGGACTTTCAGCGCGAGAACTTCTGAGAGGGTCGTATCGAGCACTTTATAGACTGTTCCCGTACCGCCGGACCCAAGCTGGTCGAGAATCTGATATCGGGAGCGCGATAGAATCTCAAGCGGTGGTGCCGTGATGCTGCTGCGCAATGCCGGGCTGACCATTCGAAAACCGCCGGTACTCCGCTGCAGGACGCGCGTGTCGCGCCCCTCCTGCGATGTCGCCGGCATTAGCGTATCCCCCCCCTCCACCAAGATGTCGTCCGTGATAGGAAGGGCAGTGCCATCATGAGAGAGACATGATAAATCACC